>CACZNO010000126.1 GCA_902782505.1 uncultured Erysipelotrichaceae bacterium
ATCATCGAAGCGCTGGTAAGGGAGTATCTGAGGAAGTAGAAATGCGGATCTTGGGACTGGATCTCGGAACGGTGACCTGCGGTGTCGCAGTATCCGATCCGACGGAGTTTTTGGCCTCACCGGTGAAAACCGTACGTTTCGAAAGCGAAAACTACGAGGAAGCGCTGGATCTTTTAATGCCGCTCATCGAGCAGTACAAGCCCGGTAAAATCGTCCTCGGACTTCCGAAGCACATGAACGGAGACGTGGGCGTACGCGGGCAGGCATCCGTTGCGTTCAAGGAGATGCTGGAAAAAGAAACCGGTCTGGAAGTAATTCTGGAAGATGAAAGACTGACGACGGTCATGGCGACCAGAGACCTTCTTTTTCAGGATGTCAGCCGTAAGAAACGCAAAAAAGTAGTGGATCAGATGGCAGCTGTACAGATCTTACAGGGTTATCTTGATAAAAATAAACGGGGATGAATCATCCCTGTTTCTTTGAAGGAGGAAACGGTATGGAACAGTTACACGACGATGAACTGATGATCATCAGCGAAGACGGAAAGGAAATGCGCATGCGGATCCTGTTCACGACGGATTTCGGAGAGAAAAACGTGGTGTTCTTTACGGATTACAAAGGCGAAACCGGCGATGTCGGCGTGATGTACTACGATGAAAAAGGCAACCTGACGCCGCTTGAAGAGGAAGATTACACCTGGGCGGAAGAAGTCCTGGAGATTTGGAAGGAAGGCAACGAGGGATCCGATGATTAAGAAATTGCTGATTGCCCTTTTGGTGCTTCTGGTATTGGCGGGCGGAGCCGCGGCAGGCGGATATTTTTACTACAAGAACGGTTTAAAACCGGTGTCGGAAGTCAGCGAGGAAGTGGAATTCCGGATCAACGACGGCGAATACGGTGACGTGATTTACGAAAAACTGAGCGACGCGGGTCTGATCAAGGATAAATTCATCGCGAAGGTCTATGTCAAACTGAACCATAAGGGAGACTTCAAGAAAGGGCGTTTCGCGCTGGACAAATCCTGGGATCTTCCGACCATCATCGAGACGATCAACGATGAGACCAAAGCCAAACCCGAGGAGATCACCGTGCGGTTTACGGACGGGGACTGGGCGAAGGATTTCGCGAAAACGATCGAGGAAAACTTCGGTTACCCCGCGGAAGAGGTTTTGGAATTCTGGAACGATATTGATTATTGCGAATCCCTGATGAACGATTACTGGTTCCTGACGGACCACATCTTTGAAAGCGAACATGTCTTCTTAGAAGGCTATCTGGCGCCGGAAACCTACCGCTTCATCGTGGATTCGTCGCTGGATGACATCACCCGGAGACTTCTGGACCAGACCGCGGAAAATCTGGCTCCGTTTAAGGATCAGATGCTGGACAGCTGGTACAACGTTCATGAGTTAATGACCCTGGCGTCGATCGTTCAGTACGAAGGAAACACGCAGGAAAACATGGATCTGATCGCGGGTGTGTTCTACAACCGTCTGGATGACGGATGGATGTTACAGTCTTCCGCGACAACCTGTTACGCATTATATACCTACGATGACTGGAGATCGTGCGAATTGAATCACGACATCGGTTCGGCGTACAACACCTATACCCATTGGGGTCTGACGCCGGGTCCGATCTGCAATCCGGGCATCAAAGCCATCCGCGCAACCATGGAGCCGACCAGAACGAATTATTATTATTTCATGGCCGACGCGTGCGGCGACGGAACCGTGTATTTCGCGGAAACCTACGCGGAACACGAACGGAACGTGGAGAAGTATCTGACCTGTTACTAGGAGGTAGCGACGATGTTTCATAAACCGGTAATCATCGGCATCGCGGGAGGCTCAGCGTCCGGCAAGACCAGTATTGCCCGGAAGATCCGCGAATCCTTCGGAGACGGCAAGGCGGAAATCATCCGCATGGACGACTACTACAACGATCAATCCGCCATGACGATGGAAGAACGCTTAAAAGTCAATTACGACCATCCGTTCGCCTTTGACGTGGATCTTCTGATCGATCATCTGAAACAGCTGATCGGCGGACATCCGGTGGATGTACCGGTATACAGTTTCGTGGACTATAACCGTACTGCGGAAACCCGGCGCGTGGAACCGACCGACGTCATCATTCTCGAAGGGCTCTTCGTGCTGGAAGAACCGCGAATCCGGGAATTTCTGGATATCAAGGCGTTTGTCGATACGGACGCGGACATCCGGTTTATCCGGCGTCTGGTGCGCGATGTGAAAAAGCGCGGAAGAACGCTGGATTCGGTCGTCAGTCAATGGACGGAAACCGTGCGCGTTACGCACAATTCCTTCATTGAACCGTCCAAGCGCTACGCGGATATCATCATTCCCGAAGGAAGTCACAACACCGTGGCAATCGATTTGCTGAACACGAAGATCCGCAGTATTATTGAAGAAAACAAGGAAGAGATCCCGATGACGAAGCGCCTGTTTGACGAAACGGTCGCCGAATTGGAATATTTGCGCCGCGAAGCCCTTCCGGCGATCCTGGACGAGTTGCGTGAAGCGCGCAGAAAAGGGGATCTCAGCGAGAATCCGGGTTATGACGCGGCCAAAGCGAAACAGCTCCAACTGTACAACCGCATCGAAGAACTGGAAGATATCCTGAAAAATGGGATGGTAGAAATAGAAAAATAGTGATAGAATACCAACGCAATACGGAGGTAGCGAAGGATGGAAGAAAGAATTCAGATTACCCAGGAAGGTTATAACGAACTAAAGAAGGAATACGATCATTTAGTACATGTCGAACGTCCGGAAGTCATCGCGGAATTGGCCGCGGCGCGTGCGCAGGGCGACTTGTCCGAAAACGCGGATTACGACGTAGCACGTGACAAACAGGCGAAACTCGAAGCCCGGATCCGTGATCTGGACGTCATGATCCAGAACGCGGAAATCGTACAGACGCCGCGCAAAGGCGCCAGAGTCGTCCGTATGGGTTCCGTCATTACGGTTACGGATCTTCTCCGCAACATCGAAAGCACCTACACGATCGTAGGAACGTACGAATCCGATCCGTTAGCCGGCAAGATCTCCAACACCGCTCCGTTAGGCGCGGCGGTCATGGATCACAAAGCGGGCGATATCGTCACGGTCAACGCGGCGAAGCCGTACCAGCTCCGGATCGACAAGATCGCATAACACGGGATTCCCGTGTTTTCTTATGATGAAAAAGACCTGGATCTGCAGCGCCTGTCTGTTGGGAATTCCGTGCCGGTACGACGGAAAAGCGTGCCCCGTATCCTTTCCGGAAGAACTTTTGAAAAATGTCCGGCTGATTCCGGTATGTCCGGAGATGCTCGGAGGCTTACCTTCCCCGCGCACACCAAGTGAAATCAAGGACGGAAGGGTGTTCTATAAAACCGGAGAGGACGTCACGGAATATTTCCGGAAAGGCGCCGAAGAAACCCTGCGCATTGCGAAGGAACACCGTGCGTCGTGCGCTGTCTTGAAATCAAAAAGCCCCAGCTGCGGCTATGGGCTTGTCTATGACGGTACTTTCCGCGGTGTGACGGTTTCCGGAAAGGGAATCACGGCGGAGTTGCTGGAGA
>CACZNO010000127.1 GCA_902782505.1 uncultured Erysipelotrichaceae bacterium
ATTGTAATAATACTACCATAAATCCCTTCGCAGAGCATCCTGCGCTGACAAACTGCGTCATCCCGCGATCCCACTTTTCGCTGATTCCGGTGCGGTTTTCCATGACGTCTTTCAAAAACACGCATCCGGTATTCAAAAACCAGCCAAACGTTTCGCGCGTTTTTGATTTGTCCGTCGCGCCGATTCCGTCGGTTTCCAGATAATACGCCGCAGCATAAACCCCTTTGGCCAAGCGTGAAACAAATTCCAGCCAGATCGTCACCCCGCTTTGATAGGATTCTGTTTCGGCGGTCGCCTGCATCGCGCTCAGTTCGTCGACGTTTTCCGCCAGCACATGCGCGTCCAGCGCGCTCAATCCTTCTTCCTTCGCGAGATTTTCCGTTTCTTCCGCGGAAGGCTTCTTGAACGGGATCATCTTGCAGCGCGACACGATCGTCGGCAAAAGTCTTTCGGGATTGTCCGTCGTCAAAATCGCGGTGATCTTCTGTCCCGGTTCTTCCAGGAATTTCAGGATGCTGTTCATCGACGCCGGGGTCATGTTGTCAACGTTCAGAAGGATGTACGCCTTTTCCCCGTATTCCTCCAGGGCGGTCTTGGCGCAATATTCCTGTAATTCCGTAACTTCTTCCTTGCGGATCATCTTTTTCGATCCGTCGAGGATTTTAATGTCCGCGTATTGTCCGTTTTTCACGCGTTCGCATACCGCGCATTTCCCGCAAGCCCACACTTCTTCTTTATGCGGGCACACCAATGACTGCGCAAACAAAACCGCCGCTTCCTTCTTCCGCGTTCCTTTCGGTCCGGCAAACAGATACGGGCAGGAAGTGTCGTGATTCTTCAGATCATTCTCCAGCATCCTCCGTGCGATCGGCTGATGTTCCGCAAGCCATTGTTTCATAACACCGATTTCAAATACTCCCAGACGTTTTCGATGACTTCCTCCGCGGGTCTGTTCGCGTCAAACGTCACGATCTGGTCCTTGTACATTTCGTTGATCTTCTTATATCCGTCGAACACTCTTTCATGAAACGACAGAGCTTCCTTGTCCAGACGGTCCAACGACGCCCGGTTCTTCAGCCGTTCGATGCCGGTCTTCGCTTCAATATCCAGGAAAATCGTATGATCCGGCATATGATCCTCAATGGCGAATTCATTGATTCTCCATACTTCTTCGATTCCGATCCCGCGCGCATAGCCCTGGTAAGCCAGGGAACTTAACACATAGCGGTCCGACAGCACAATTTTTCCCTGTTCCAAAGCCGGCAGGACTTTTTCCATGAGGTGCTGACGGCGGCTCGCCGCGTACAAAAGCGCCTCGGTCCGTTCGTCCATCGTCACGTTCTTCGGATCCAGGATCACGTTCCGGATCTGTTCGGAGATCTCAATACCGCCCGGTTCCCGGGTATAAATCACATCGTATCCTTCTTCTTTCAAGCGTTCATATACGGCTCTTGAAACGGTCGTTTTCCCCGATCCGTCGCAGCCTTCAAACGCGATAAACTGTCCTTTTGCCATAGTAAAAACCTCTGTCTGTATTTTACCATAAATCGCGCTTCTTTTCTTCCCTGACGCCTTTCCCGCGTCAAAGAAAACTCCCGTTTTCACGGGAGTCGGTTTATTCCAGATTTTCCGCCGCTTCTTTCAGAAGTTCAATGATCGGAAGACCCTGCGGGCAGACGCTTTCACATTGTCCGCACTGAATGCACTCGCTGGCCAGTCCCTTGCCTTCCGTCGCCTCCTTGTACATGCGCGCGGCGCGGCGGTTATCGTTGAGCGCCAGCTGTTTGTTGCGGGCTGCGAAGATATCCGGGATCGAAATCTCCATCGGGCATCCTCCCGTGCAGTACCGGCATGCGGTGCACGGAATCAATTCGACTTCCTTCAGGGCTTTCTGCGCCTTGCGGATCGCTTCTTTCTCGTTTTCGTCCAGCGGAACGAAGTTCTTCATGAACGTCGTGTTGTCCTTTACCTGATCCAGCGTGGACATGCCGCTCAACACTGCCAGAAGACCCTCATGCGACGCCACAAAACGGATGGCCCACGAAGCGTACGACGCTTCCGGATTCGCTTCCGACAAGATTTTCTTGACAGCCGGAATCGGATCCGCCAGCGTTCCGCCCTTGACCGGTTCCATGACGACGACCGGCTTGCCGAAACGGCGTACGATCTCATAATTTCTTCCGGACTGCACATCTGCGTCATCCCAGTCTGCGTAATTGATCTGTAACTGTACGAATTCAACTTCCGGATGTTCTGTCAGCAGTTTTTCCAGCAGCTCCGGCGAACCGTGGAACGAGAATCCCATGTGGCGGATCTTTCCTTCCGCCTTTTTCTGTTTGACGAATTCCCAGATCCCGTATTCTTCATACTTTGTGTAGTTTTCATCCGTCAGGGAATGCAGCAGGTAATAATCGAAATATCCCGCGCCGGTTCTTTCCAGGCTCGTTTCGAATTCCTTTTTCGCTTCCTCTTCCGATAATCCGCGCATCGCCGCGTGCAGTTTTGTCGCCACGGTGTACTGTTCGCGCGGATGCCGGTCGATCAGGCATTCCTTCATGACTTCTTCGCTGCCGGGATACACAAACGCCGTATCGAAATACGTAAATCCGGCATCCAGGAACGTGTCGATCATCTGTTTAATCTGTTCCTTGTCGAATTCTCCCGACTCCAAGCGCGGAAGCCGCATTAATCCAAATCCCAATTTGCCGCTTTCTTCACCGAATCTGTTGATCATACCTGTCCTCCTTACTTCTGATAGGCTTTTGCCGAAACCGTGCGGAACACTTCCTCGTAGGAAGCTCCCGTCTTCTC
>CACZNO010000128.1 GCA_902782505.1 uncultured Erysipelotrichaceae bacterium
ACAATGCAAAGACGACCTGTTAGCCGGCGCCAATGTGAATCTTCTGGCCGACAGGTTAGGATACAGACTTAGCAAGGAGGCATAAAATGGAAACAGAATTGGAAGTTACAGAAGTTTCCTATAAGAAAATCGTACCGGTGCGCTTCCGCCCCGGAGAAAAAACCTATTCGTTCGGGACGGATGATCTGGAACTGCATAAAGACGATGAAGTCGTAGTGGAAACGGTCCGCGGACTGGAAATCGGAACCGTCATGGCCGAGCCGGCAGACGGGAAACCGGAATTGGATTCCGTGATCAAACCGGTGATCCGCAAAGCGACGTCCTACGATCTTTCCCAACAGGCCCGCAACAAGGCGGATGAGCCGGAAGCGATGGAAAGATGCCGTGCGGCGATCGATCAGTGCGGACTCCCGATGGTTTTGACCAGCGCGGAATATACGCTGGACCGCAGTAAAATCATCTTCACGTATGTCGCGGAAGAACGTGTGGATTTCCGGGAACTGCTGAAGGTGCTGGCGTCGATGTTCCGCACGCGTATTGAATTACGCCAGATCGGACCGCGCGACAAGGCGAAGATCGTCGGCGGCATCGGTATCTGCGGAATGACGCTGTGCTGCAACCGGTTCCAGAAGGATTTCGGCACCATCTCCATCAATATGGCGAAAAACCAGCTGCTGGCGCTGAATCCGCAGAAGCTTTCCGGACAGTGCGGCAAACTGATGTGCTGTCTGGCATATGAAAACGAAGATTATAAGATCCTGCGTCAGGGACTTCCGAAGATGAACGCTTCGGTGATCTACAACGGAAACCGTTACCGCATCACCTCGATGAACGTGCTCGACAATTCGGCGCGCCTTTCCAACGCGATGGAAGTCGTCGATATGTCGCTGGATGATCTGAAGGCGCTGATCAAGTTCAACGAAGAACACGACATCAACATCCAGAACTTCATGAAAGCCCAGCGCGAACGGGAGCTTGAGATGCGAAGCCGCGGCGAAACCGAAACGGAAACGGACAAGCGCAAACCTGCGCAAAGACAGCGCGTCGACTTACGCGAAAAGAAAGACGCAGGCGAAAAGAACGTGCCGGCGGAACCGGTGATTCCGGCGGAAATCCCGTCCGAAACGGAAAAGAAACCGTCCGGGGAAACGGGAACGGAAAAACCGGAACGCAGAGAACGTCCGCAGCGCGACCGGGACAGAAACCGTGAAAACCGCCGTGAAAACCGCGGAGAACGCCGGAATTTCAAGGAACGCGGCGAAAACCGGAAAGAAGAACGCGGTGAACGTCCGGAAAGATCCGAACGCCCAAGACGCGATACGCGGATCCCCGGAAGACGCCGTGATGAAAACGACCGGAACGCAAACGCGAATCCGGAAAACGCGCCGGCAGAAAAGTCCGAGAACACTTCCGGAGAAAAGCCGGACCGTAACAATCGCCGCAATAACCGCGGCCGGCAGAGAAGACCGGACCGCCGTAACCGGAAAGAAAATCCGCCGAAGACCGAAGGAGAATAAATGACCCGTCAAAAGAGCTTTGAGACCGGGAAGGCTTCCCTGTATCTGGTGGCGACGCCGATCGGGAATCTGGAAGAGATGACGCCGCGCGCAGTGGAAACGCTGAAGAACGCGGATATCATCGCGGCGGAAGATACCCGCAATACCGGGAAACTTCTGAAACATTTCGGGATAACCACCAAAATGATCGCGTATCATCTTTTCAACGAGGGCGAATCGTCCGACGGGATCGTCAAGCTTTTGCGGGAAGGCAAAAACGTCGCCCTGGTATCGGATGCGGGGTATCCTTTGATGTCCGATCCGGGTCAGACCGTTACAGTCAAGGCGATTGAAGAAGGCTTTCCGGTGATAACGGTCAACGGACCCAATGCCGGAATTTCCGCGCTGGTCGCGTCGGGTTTACCGGCGGAACCGTTTACGTTCTATGGCTTTCCGGGATCCAAGAAGGGAGACCGGATCCGCGTCTTCACGAAGCTGAAGGAACGGGAAGAAACACTGGTGTTTTACGAGGCGCCGCATAGGATCGGGAAGATGCTGGAAGATGCGTTATCCGTTTTCGGCGACCGGAAAATGTGTCTGGCGCGGGAGCTTACCAAACTGCACGAAGAATATCTGCGCGGAACGATTTCCGAAGTTCTGGAAGCTGTCGGTTCCCTGAAGGGCGAGATGGTCGTCGTGATCGAGGGATATCATCCCAAGGAAGAGGAAGTGCCCGCGGAAGACTGGCGTGCGGAGATCCGTGCGCTGATCGGACAGGGAGAATCGAAGTCGGCCGCGATCCGCAAGACCGCGGAGAAATACGGTATGTCCAAAAACGAGTTATACCGGAAATACTTCACGGAGGAACATGAATAACCAGGAACTGATCGTGCGTTTCTACAACATCCGGAAAAAAGCACGGGAAATTCTGAAGAAAAAATACCTGATCCTGTTGTCGGGCGTTTTGACCGCGGCGTTATTGTCGATGGAACTGTTCCAGTTTGCGTTCCAGATCCGGGAGGACGCGACGATCGAGCGTGTATACCTCTTGTTTATGCAGCACCCGGTGCTGGATTATACAGCCGAACAATGGCTTTCCATGCGCATGTATATTTCGATCGGAGCCGGGGTGTTGCTGCTGTGGCGGTTTTTGGTGCTCAACGTCGTGAATTACGGCGTAGTGAACTCCTTCCGCCAGGTGGAAAAAGGAGAACCCGCAAGGATTTTCATGGGGTTCGGTCCGCAATACGGACAAATCGTCAAAACGAAAGCGCTGGCGGACGTCTTTGTCGCCGCGCGGTATTTATTGTTGATTTTCCCGGGGATCCGCGAAGCGTATTCCTACTATTTCCTGGATTACGCGCTGTACGACAATCCGGATATGCCCCCGATGGACTTACTGACAAAGGTCAAAGCTTCCGCCGAAGGAAAACGGCTGGACTACTTCAAGTTTGATATGAACTTTTTCGGCTGGTATATCGGCGGCTACTACCTGAATTACTATCTGTTCGGTTTGGCAGCGGCTTTGATCCGTCCGTATATTCTCGAATCGCGCAGCCTTTACTACCAGGATGAAAAACCGCTGACCGATCATTCGGAACGGATAATCGCACCGGATCCGGAGGACTGGTACAGATAAAGGGACGTTATTTCCCGGGAAATACTATGAAAACACAGATCTATTCCATCATGCGTAAAGACGAAGCGCTGGCTGTTTGGAAGGCCGGCGCGGACCGGGTGGGAATTCTGGTGAACACGCCGGAAAACCCGAACCGGTATCCCTGCGAGATCACGGAAGCGCAAGCCCGGCCGGTTTTTAACGCGCTGAAGGGAAAGGCCGTATCCGTCCTGATCAGCGTTTCTTCTTCGGAAGAAGAAATTTTCCGGCAATTGGAAACCCTGCGCCCGGATGTGCTGCATCTATGCGCCGGATATAAGGGAAGCCCCGCGTTTCGCGAACGGATGCGCGCGCGTTTTCCGGAAATCGAACTCATGGAAGCCGTGGGTGTGACCGGGTATGACGCCGTTGAGGAAGCGAAACGCATTGCGGAATACGCGGATTGTCTGATTCTCGACAGCGTCGATCCCCATATCGCGGGAATCGGCGCGGCAGGCGTCACGCACGATTGGGAAATCGACCGGGAAATCATCGAAACGGTCCGTATTCCGGTAATTGTGGCCGGCGGATTGGGACCGGAGAATGTCGCGGAAGTCATCCGTAAGACGCATCCCTGGGGTGTGGATTCCTTAACGAAAACCAGCGTCCGGAAGGACGGCGTGATCATCGGAAAAGACCTCGCGAAGGTGGCGGAGTTCTGCCGGATCGCCAAGGAGACCGTATGAAAATTCTCTGTATCGGCGATCTGAACGCGGATCTGATCGTTCCCTACGGCACCGCGAAAGCCAACGTCGGAAAAATCGTGAAGGAAAAAGCCGAAGTCACCCTGCGAAGCGGCGGTACGGTCGGAAATGTCGTCACGGTTTTGGGAAAACTCGGCGCAAAGCCGTTGTTTGTAACGAATATCTGCACCGACGGAACCGGAGAATTCCTGCGGAAAGAACTGGAAAAACACGGCGCGGATCTGCGGTATGCGCAGGTGAGGGAGGAAGAAACTCTGTTGTGCGTCGCGGTGATCGACGAGAAGAAGGACCGCCTGGTTTTTCCCTGGTGCTCGCCGAAAGCGCATTACCTGCGTTTTGACCGAACGTCTTTTGAAAAAATCCCGCGGGAAGACTATCTGGTGTTTTTAAGCGGAATGGTGCTGACCAACGAAAAAACGACGATGCGGGAAACCGTACGATTCATCAGGGAACTGCGCCTGCATACGGAATCAAAAATCGTGTTTGACTGTAATGTGCGCCGGGAAACCTACGGGCTGAACCGCGAAAGGGAGATGTGCCTGCACGAACTGATCCGTCTTTCGGATGTCGTGCTCGGCTCCCGGAAGGAAGATTTTCAAAGCTTTGTCCCGGAAGAATCCCTCGAAGAATACTGGAAGAGCTTATCGGAAAAGCGCGTCGTTATCACCAGAGAAGGCGCGGAACCCGCGGAAATCTGGCAAAACGGCCGTAAGACGTCCGTAAAACCGCGCAAGGTAAACGTCTTACAGACGATCGGTGCGGGAGATACCTTCGATGCGGCGTTTCTTTACGCGTATGCGCTTGGAAACACGCCGGAAAAGTGCGTCAGATTCGCCAACCGCATCGCCGGATACATGATTTCGCACGAAGGGCATCTGAGGATCCCGCAAAAGAGGAAAGACACATGGAACATTTAAGCCTTCAGGACAAAAGAACCCGTCTGCGCATCATTTCGGGAGTATCAATTCTCCTTCTGGTCTTTTACCTGGCTGCGCAGTTCGGTAACATCCGCAATACGACGATCGTCTATGAGGGTCTGAAGATCCGGCTGCCGTTTTCTGCGGAAATGAAAACCGAGAAGCCGGACCGCACGGTCTATTATGACCGCATGGAAGACGAGGCGACGATCGACCGCGCGCGGAATGTGTCCTTCGAAAAATGCGCGTGGACCGCGGAAGAATACGAAACGAAAAAGGAAGAGCTGATCGCGGACGCCTACCGGAAACAGTTCGGTGAAAAAGATACGCCCGAATACCGCTGGGTATACGTGCTGACCGATACCGGACCGGAAATCTACAGGGCGTATGTGCTGGATCCGCAAAGCGGAAAGGCGTGGATCGTACAGAGTTTCCGGATTACGGAGAAACAATTCAAGGAATCTCTGGACCGGGTAAGTTTCGTGCCGGCAGAATAATCGCAGAGAAACAGAAATGCGCTGAAGGATCAGCGCTTTTTCTTATATAATAAAAGAAAGAAGAATCCCGTCAGGAGGTATCATATGGAAACCTATCAGTACAAAGCTTTTATCTCCTACCGCCACACGGAACCGGACGCGTCCATCGCGAAGAAACTTCACACCATGATCGAGAACTATGCGATTCCCGGGAACATTCAGAAAACCCTGGGAATCCGCAAGATGGGAAGAGTTTTCCGCGACCAGGAAGAACTTCCGCTGTCGCAGGATCTCGGCGCGGACATTCATAAGGCGCTGGAGAATTCGGAATGGCTGATCGCCATCTGTTCGCCCCGCTATCTGGAGTCCAAATGGTGCAACGCCGAGCTGGACTATTTCATCTCGATCGGAAAAGGGGATCACATCCTGGCGATCCTGGTGGACGGTTCGCCGGCGGATTCCTTCCCCCAACAATTGCGTTACCAGGAATACAACGGCACGAAAGTGGAACTGGAACCTCTGGCCGCGGATGTGCGCGCCGCAGATCTCGCCGGGTCCTTGAAGAAACTCAAGACCGAGAAGCTGCGCTTACTGGCGCCGATGCTGAATGTGAATTTTGACGATCTTCGCCAAAGAGCCCGCAAACGGAAAGCCCGGATCACCGCAGCGGTTTTAGGCGCCGCGTTCAGTTTGCTGGCGGGATTCTTAGTATACGCGGTCATCAAAAACGGCCAGATCACGAGAGAACGCAACACCGCCGTGGACAACCAGATGAAATTGCTGATCGAACAGGCGAACATCTCCTCCGCGGAAGGCAACAAGATGTTCGCAATGACGAAACTGCTGGATGCCGAACAATTGCGTGCGACTGTCGGAGAAGGAAACGATCCTGCCTACAAGGCGGCGCTGGAATACGCTTTATATAATAAGGATTTCGCGGAAGTGCTGCGCATGGACAACGATAACCGGCAGTTTGACAGTCTGGTGTTTTCGCACAACGACAAATATCTTCTCGGGATCACCAACCTGAACTCGGCGTGTCTGATGGACGCGGTGACCGGGAAGATCCTCTATACGGTTTCCCGCAGCGATATCGGGATGCTGGACTCCATCGGATTTACGAAAGACGACAAGTATTTCTACATGGTCGACTCCTGGTACAACTTCGTATCCGTATATAACACGGAAACCGGAGAGCTGTACCGTCAATACGACGCCTCCGACGGGATGGCCTGGAACATCGGCGACACCGTCTTTCCGATGGACGATCACAAGATCCTGATTATGAAGGAAAAAGTGCTGGTTCTCTGGGATTACGAAACCGGAGAAGAAAAAGAGATCCTTCCCTGCGGCGATCTTCCGTTTGAATCCTATACCCGTCCCGTCATCGTGGATCTTTCCCCGGATGAACAGTATGTCGTCATCGGATCCCACGGGTATGAAGCGGGAATGAAGATTCTGCGCCTGGACGGAAGCGCGGAGATCCCGCTGGAGTACGATCATAGCCGCGGTTACCCGCAGGTACAGTATTCGGGGGACGGAAACTTCATTGCGTCCCGTTCCGGAAACCGCTACTACGTATTCGACGCGAAGACCGGCAAAAATCTTCTCGAAGGCGTCTCGGAAAAACAGGAGACCGGTATCGAAAGCGTCTTAATCAATTATGACGGAAGCGTGTTACTGACGATGTCTTCCACGGTTCTGGAGGCGATCGATGTAAGAACCGGAGAAATCCTTTGGCAAAAAACCGCGGAATCCAACGTCGTTACGGAAGCGTATCTGTCTCCCAACGGCAAATATGTCTGTTCGTCGGGCGGTATCGCCGGGATTTTTGACATCAAGACCGGAGACGTCCTCTACGAAGGAGGAGGCACCCTGTTCTCCAATGACTCCACCAAGGTCATCGTCAATACCTACAACAACGAACCTTCCCTGATTACGACGCCGGACGGAGCTACGGTGCGCGTTCAGGACAATTTCACGGAAACGCTGTACGAGACGCCGCGCTTCACCGAGCCGGAAAAGATGATTTCCATCGATTTGAAACATTTCTGTTCGGAAATATACTCCCAACCTCCGGGTAACGCCAACCGCAAAGCCGGCGCTTACACCAGTCCTGACACGAAATACGCGGCGTATACCCACTACGACGGGTTTATTGAAATCTACGATATCGAAAACCGGGACGAGGTAAAGGAAATCTATTGTCTGGCGGAACATTGTTATTCCGCGGTGACGGATCTGATTTTCCATGAGAATTTGATGGCGTCCTGCGGCGGGTTCGACCCGCGGTGCGTCTTGTTTGACGTGAAAACCGGACAGATCACGCACGTGCTGCCGGGGAAGGAGTATTGTCACGGATGCGAGTTCTCCAAGGACGGAACGAAGATCATTCTTCTTTGCGGGTATTCCAGGGATATCGCGTATGTGTATTCCGCGGAAACCGGAAATCTTCTGTACGCTTTGGAGAGCGCGGATTCCCCGATTTATCAGATCGGATTCAACGAAGAAGGCACAAAGGTCGCCGCAGTCCGGGAAGACGGGAAGGCGATCATCGGG
>CACZNO010000129.1 GCA_902782505.1 uncultured Erysipelotrichaceae bacterium
CCAGAATCCGTTTCATCGCAGGATTCCCTTCTTGGATAAGCGTTCGCTCATCCAGACGCCGATCATCATCGGAACCGCGTCCGCCGCAAACGCCACAATATTGGACGCAAACCGCACCGCCAGCGGAATCCGGAATAATACCGATTCCAACACCGTCTTGATTCCGGCGATCCCGATCAAAACCGCGATTACGGTAATCCCCAGTTTGATCCACAGGTTGTTCGTTTTGGGAATCAGGGCACCGGCAAAAAACCCAATGAAGGCCTGTCCGATGGCCCATGCCAAAGGAAACGATCCGCCGGCCAGAAGATTCCCCGCAATACACCCGATCACACCGACGATGGTGCCTAACGGTCCGAACAGATTACAGTACGCGCCGAACACGATGTACCCTAAATCGGTCTTGATCCGGTTGAACAGCGGAATCTTGACGGTAAACGACAACACAATATATAACGCGATCCCGATGCCGAGATAGGTGATTTTCTTGGTGCTTTTCATAAGGCCTCCTATCAAAAAATACGGACCGTCGTCCGTATCTATTATACCAGTTTCTGTTCTTTCTTCCGCGCCGTTTTCGGATCTTCCTTTTTGATGATCAGACGGCCTTCCACGTGCGCGTCCAGATGATTCGAGGTCACCAGGTATTCTTCGAAGATGGAGGTCTCGCTGGTGACGACCACGCGGGGTTTCATGTTGGCTAAAACCTCTTCAAGCGGCACACTGAAAAACTCCGTAAAGTTCTTATAGTGGTACTCCTGCAAGGCGATCTTGATCCGGTCGCCGTCTTTGATTTCCCTACCGTTGAGGCTGCAGGTTTCCAGCCGTTTTTCAAAGTAATTGTAGACGGCCTTGACCCCCTTGGACACCTGATAGAATTCCGAAGAGCCCTTGGTCGTTACGCTTTGTTCGAGGAAGAACGCAACCATCTGCCGGAATTGTTTTCCCGTAACTTCCAGCATCGTGATCGGTCCGTCAAACGGTACGCATTCCTGTAAGTCCTGCAATGTGACGATCGGTCCGAACTTTTTCTTGCGGATCGATCCCGACCCGAACAGCATCACGTCGAAACTCGAATCCACCTGCATGATATCCGCGAAAAGATTTCCCAGTTCGGTCTCCTGGGCGCGGGAAGGATGAGTCAGTTCGCGTTCCAGAGTCGTTAAGATTTTCAGATATTTCCGGTCGGTTTCGGATTTGTAACTCTGCAGCACCTCTTCAAGAATGTTGTCGACCGGACAGTTTTCATCCGTCACGGGAATCACGCTCCATGCGTAGTCTTTCATGCGGTGATTCTCGGTATCAATTGTGATATCGAATCTCCCGACCTGATCGGTGCCGCATCCGACCTGTACGATCGGCACGCCGTTGACGACAAACGGCTTATTCAAAAGAGTATGCGAATGCCCTCCGATGATGAGGTCCACGCCCCATTGCGGATCCAGTAAAGCCGCGAGCTTCTTGTCTTCCTCAAACCCGATGTGCGTCAATAACACCGTCAGATCGATGCGGGTCGTCTTGTAGTTGTCAACGATCGTA
The DNA here is from genome assembly GCA_902782505.1 of uncultured Erysipelotrichaceae bacterium. Taxonomy (GTDB): domain Bacteria; phylum Bacillota_I; class Bacilli_A; order Erysipelotrichales; family Erysipelotrichaceae; genus RUG11872. The sequence continues at coordinate 1,540 of CACZNO010000129.1, forward strand.
CCGACCTGTTTGGCCGCTTCCCATACGTCGACAAACGTCCCGATGACCTCTTCGCTGCGGGTCGAAGCCAGCACTTCCTCGGTGATGACGCCGATGAAAAGGACCTTGATCCCGTTGACGTCGATGATCTTATACGGCTGAAACAGCCGGGTATGATTCGTCTTGATGTACATGTTCGCGTTGACGATCGGGAATTTCGCGCATTTCTCCAGAAACAGAAGATGTGCCAGTCCGTAGTCCACTTCATGGTTGCCGACCGTGACGACATCCGGCGAAAGGAAATTCATCAATTCAATCGTGGAGAACCCGCGGTACTCGCTGTCAATGATGGATCCCCGGAACATGTCTCCCGCAATCGCAAACAGCGTGTTCGGATTTTCCGCCCGGGTTTTCTTGATGTATCCCGACAACAGGGAAACACCTCCGACCTGTTTGGAACCCTTGGTTTCCGCCAGGAAGTCTCCGTGCATATCGTTGGAGTGCAGAAGCACCAGTTTTTCTTCTTTTTCCATGATTGTTCCTCCGTTGTTATCTGTATTATAGCGGCTCACCCGGAGTCAAATCCAGCACGGGCATCCAATTGTCAAAACGGACGGCGCAGAATGCGCATTTCCGAGGGTTCTTCCGTGCCGTATCTCGTCTTGCCGGTATAATTCCGATGCGGGACAAATCCGCATTTTTCCTGTACCCGGCAGCTTTGCGTATTCCAGTCGTAATGGCTGCACAACAATACTTCCAGATCCGTATGATCCCAAAGATACCGGATCACCGCTTTTACGGCTTCGCTCATCAATCCTTGACCCCAATACTCCCCGGAAAGCACATACCCGATCTCCGCCGCTTTTTCCCCGGCAAATTCGGGAAACTCTTCTTCATCGTAATTGTCCACGCCGAGAGACCCGATGACTTTTCCCCGGCACTCGATCGCGAATGTCCGCTTTTCCCGTATAAACATGTCCAGAATCCCCCGGGATTCTTCCCTGGAGGAATGGTGGATCCAGCCGGCTCTTTCGCCGACCCCGGGTACTTTCGCGTATTCGTAGAAATCTTCGAGATCTTCTTCGTTGAAAGGACGCAGAACCAGACGCTCCGTTTGGATCCGCACGCCGGTCAAGTCCACCGTAATGTTCATTTCTTTACCTCCCGGTCCGGAAGTTCCATAAGATAGGTTTCATACGCGTTCACGATCGTTGTGCGGGGATGTTCGATAAAGCGCTGAAACCGCCCGTACTCCGCGTGCACATGTCCGAAAACCATATACGGAATCGTTTCCTCTTCCAGCAATCTGGTAAAGCACGCAAACCCCTGATGCGCGTAATCCGGAAGATCACCGAATCCTTTCGCCGGCGCGTGCGTCACCAGGAAATCAACGGGGCCTTCCTTACGGATCTTTTTACGCAGTTTCCGCACCCGTTTTTCCATCTCTTTTTCGGTATACATATCCTTGGCGTCCTTGTAACGGAACGATCCGCCCAATCCCGCAAACCGGTACCCGCAAACCTCCAGGACGGTATCCTCCAGACAGTCGCATCCTCCCGGAGGCACCGTATCGTAGATCTGGTCGTGATTTCCGCGCACGTACAACAAAGGCACATTGGTCATCGTTTCGAGGAATTCCAGATACCTCGGATCCAGATCTCCGCACGAAACGATCACGTCAATCCCTTTGAGCTTATCCTTTGTGTAGTAATCCCAAAGACCTTTGTCTTCGCGGTCCGCCATGAACAGTATTTTCATTCCGCGTCCTCGATCACTTTGCCGACGCCGCTGACTTTTACGACCGGCTGCGCTTCTTCCACAAACGAAAGAATACCGGGCAGCGACCCTACCACGTTGTCATTGAGCCAGTCCATGCGGATGATATCCTTGACCGGCAGTTTGGCGGAATCCATTCCCTGGATCTTGCCGGTCTGGCTGTGAATCTCTCCCGCAAACGGATCCAGCGTTCCGTTGATGATTCCTTCCCGGAGAAGATGGACCAGTTTCTTGGCATAATACGAAATCCCCGGCTCCAGATGGATATCCAGAACTCCCGAAGAGATTCCGTACCAGTAGTTTAAGGCCTGGTGCTGACGGGCTTTCATGCGCAGATATTCGCTTCCGCCCAAGACGTCCTGGATGATCAGTTCGTAATACTTGCCCCAGTTCCACCGTACTTCCGCGATGCGCGTCCGGTTTTCCTTCCAGTCCGTTTCAAACAATCCCAGTTCATCGTTGGGCCAGGAAGGCTTGATGCGGTCATGCCCGCAGACAACTTCGATTCCGTCCGCCTTCATATCGTCTCTCCAGTCGTGTTCCTGCAGGTTGGACCACTTCAGATAAATCTTTACCTGCGGGTCGATCAGGGCAGCGCCGATGGAAAACGCGTTGATGTTCGCAATGGTGCCGTATAACGGATATTCCGCAAGATATCCGATCTTATGATTTTTCGTCTGGCATGCGGCCAGGGCTCCCATCAGGAATTTCACTTCGTACAGTCTTCCGTAATAGGTCGGCACGGACTGGAACGATTCGTTGATAAAAAAATAAAAAAACTGCACGTCCGGGTAATGAATTGCGGAACGCAGGCTCTCCGTCATATCTGTATTGGAGGTAGTGAAGATGACTTTCGCGCCGTTTTCGACCGCCCG
>CACZNO010000130.1 GCA_902782505.1 uncultured Erysipelotrichaceae bacterium
ACCAAACTGAAATTCCGGTATCTGGATTTGCGCACTCCGCGTTTACAGAAAATCTTACGCATGCGCAACCGCGTAACCTTCACCGCGCGCAAATTCCTCAACGAGGAAGGCTTCTGTGAGATCGAAACGCCGATCCTGTCGAATCCGACGCCGGAAGGGGCGAGAGACTATCTGGTTCCTTCGCGCTTGAATCCGGGATCGTTCTACGCATTGCCGCAGTCTCCGCAGATCTACAAACAGTTATGCATGGTCGCGGGATTTGAAAAGTATTTCCAGATCGCTCGCTGTTTCCGAGACGAGGACTTGCGCAGTGACCGTCAGCCGGAATTCACCCAGATCGATATCGAGATGAGTTTCATTACCGAAGAAGACATCTGGGCAACGGTGGAAAATCTCATGAAACGGATCTTCAAGGAAATCAAGAACGTCGACCTCGAAGAACATTTCGTCCGGATCCCGTATGATACCTGTATGGAAAAATACGGTTCCGATAAACCGGACCTGCGGTTTGATTTACCGTGCACCGACATTTCGGATATCTTCGAAACTACGGAATTTGAAGTATTTGCGAACATTCTGAAAGACGGCGGTATTGTCAACGCGCTGAAGGTTGCGGGCAAGGCAAACGATTATTCCCGCAAAAAGATCGAAGAGCTCGAACGCGAAGCCAAGAGCTTCGGCTGCAAACGCTTATCCTATCTGAAGATGGAAAACGGCGTCTTCTCCGGAAACGTCGCAAAGCCTCTTTCGGAAAAGGAAAAAGAAGATATCGCGAAGAAACTGGACGTAAAGGATTCCGACATCGTCTTCATCATTGCGGATGAAAAGCGTACGGCGCAGAATTCGTTAGGCGCGGTGCGCAAGAAGATCGGCCGCGAACAGGGTATGATCGTACCGGGTTACAAGTTCCTCTGGGTCACGGATTTCCCGATGTTTGAATATTCCAAGGAAGAAAACCGTTATGTCGCGGCGCATCATCCGTTTACGGCGCCGAACGCGGAAGACGTGGATAAGCTGATGAGCGATCCGGAACACTGTTATTCGAGAGCGTATGACCTCGTTTTGAACGGATACGAACTGTTGTCCGGTTCAATCCGTATTCATGATCAGGATCTGCAGGAAAAAGTCTTCGAGGCTATCGGTATGACCAAGGAAGAAGCGTACGAAAAGTTCGGATTCTTCATTGACGCGTTCCGTTACGGTACGCCTCCGCACGGAGGAGTCGGAATCGGTCTGGAAAGATTGGTCATGATCCTGGCGGATACCGAAAACATCCGCGATGTCGTAGCCTTCCCGAAGACGAATTCGGCCAGTGAATTAATGTCCGGTTCGCCGCATCCGGTGTCGTCCAAGGCGCTCGAAGACCTTCATATTGAAGTCTCGAAAGAAAACTGATACAAACCGGTAAAATATGTTATGATGAAATTGCCAAGTGATTTATTTTATTTCCTACACTTGTGATAAGGGAGTCCGGATGTCGCTTCCTGGTGTCGAAAGCCTTCCAAAGAGTCGGGATCCTAAAGGGCAGCGCAGGACACCCACCTGTACTGATACAGGGAAATTATCATTGTCGCTTGGTCCCGGCGAAATCTTTCGCCGGGTTCATCGTTTATAACGGAATTGAAAAACCTTCCGAAAATGTATACAATAGATTGCGAGGTGTGATAACTATGATTTGGCAAAACATTCTTTACCTGCTGTTAGGCGCAGCAATCGGCGGATTCCTCGGCTTCTTCTTCACCAGAAGAGCGATCGAAAAACAACAGAAGGAAAATCCTCCGATTAATGAAAAGATGATCCGCGCGATGTTCATGTCGATGGGCAGAAAACCCAGCGAAGCGCAGATCGAGAAAACGATGAGGGATATGATGAATGCGAAATAAGGATCTTCACGATCCTTTTTCGTAGGAGAGACTATGATCAAGAAATTCTTCAAAAGACTGATTCTGACAATACTGGTCGTTCTGTTTCTGACCGGCGGGTATTTTGTGTTCGCCGGGTACAGGAAATACCGTACGGTGCTGAAGGACTGCCCGATCGAACAGGCTGTCGAAAGATATACCGGGAAACGTTCGTATCTCTCTTTTGAACTGATCGGAAAAGACTTCGTGAATGCGACGGTATCGGTGGAAGACAAGCGGTTCTTCACCCGTAACGGGTACGATTTCATCGCGCTCGGAAGGGCGTTATTATCCAATCTGCGGCAGGGAGAATTCGTGGAAGGAGGAAGCACGATCACCCAGCAGATCGCGAAAAATCTGTACTTCCACTACGATGATACGTCCTTGTCCACCAAACTGGCCCAGGTATTCCTTTTGTACGATCTGGAAGGGAAGTATTCCAAAGAGGAATTATTCGCGCTGTACGCCAACATGAATTATTACGGCGACGGATACTACGGATTGCTGGACGCTTCGAGAGGGTATTTTCATGAAGAACCCTCGGAGTTGTCACTGGCAAAATCCGCCGTTTTGGCAGGTATCGTCAATGCGCCGAGCGCCTATCAGTTGTCAGACGGATACGAATTGGCGATCAAGCGGCAGCACAAAGTCCTGGAAACCATGCTGGATAATGAATACATAACGCAGCAGGAATTCGACGACGCTTTGAAAGAAGTAATACCACGGCCATAAAAAGCTTCGGCGGAGATCATCTCCGCTTTTTTTAAATTTGCAACATGATGATCGAAGTTTTATCAGGTTGTTAAATCGGGGGCTTTGTGATAAGTTAAAGAAGGTTAGCAGTATTTCAATATATGAAAGTGAAGAATTGCATAAAAAACGGAAAATCATACAATGCGCCGCATTGCTTTTTGTGCGCGGCAAAAAGGTAAAATAGAATTTTATACAACACTGTAAGAAACAGCCTGTCTTTAGAAGGAGGATGAAAAATGGCAAAGTATGTAATGGCGTTTGACGCCGGCACCACCAGCAACAGATGTATCCTGTTCAACGAAAAAGGAGAAATGTGTGCTGTTGCACAAAAAGAATTTACCCAATACTTCCCCAAACCGGGGTGGGTCGAACACGATGCCAGTGAAATTTGGCAGACACAATTATCGGTATCCCGTGAAGCGATGAAAATTGCCGGAGCATCTTATGAAGATGTCGCGGCCATCGGTATTACCAATCAGCGGGAAACTACCATCGTTTGGGATCGAATGACAGGCCAGCCTGTATATCACGCAATCGTTTGGCAATGCCGCAGAACGGCCGACATGAAGGAAGAATTGATTGAAAAGTATCCGGACATCGCAGATAGCGCGTATTACAAAACCGGATTGGTATTCGACCCGTATTTCTCCGGGACGAAACTGCGCTGGATCCTGAACAATGTTCCGGGCGTACGCGAAAGAGCGGAAAAAGGAGAACTATGCTTCGGAACCGTTGATTCCTGGTTGATCTTTAAATTGACGAAAGGAAGAGTATTCGCGACGGATTACTCCAACGCCTCCCGTACGATGCTGTTTAACATTAATACGTGCGAATGGGATGCGGATCTTTGCGAAAAACTGGAAGTGCCGATGATTATGCTGCCCTCTGCGAAACCGTCCAGCTATGTTTACGGTTATTCCGATCCGGAATTCTTCGGAGGACCGATCAAAATTGCGGGTGTTGCCGGTGACCAGCAAGCCGCACTGTTCGGCCAGACCTGCTTCGAACCAGGGATGGCGAAGAATACGTACGGTACCGGCTGCTTCATGTTGATGAATATAGGCGAAAAACCGATTTATCCGAATAACGGGCTTCTTACCACGATCGCATGGGGATTAGACGGAAAAGTGGAATATGCCCTGGAAGGATCCGTATTTGTAGCAGGAGCCGCAATTCAATGGCTGCGCGACCAATTGAAGGTCATTGACGGAGCACCGGATTCCGAATACTTTGCAACGCGTGTAAAAGACACCAACGGCTGTTATGTTGTTCCGGCTTTTACCGGATTAGGAGCACCGTATTGGGACCCGTATGCACGAGGCGCAATCGTTGGGCTGACCCGCGGCGTGAACAAATATCATATTATCCGTGCGACATTGGAATCTACGGCATTCCAGACAGCCGATGTATTGTCTGCAATGGAAGAAGGTTCCGGAGTGAAACTCGCAGCGCTGAAAGTGGACGGCGGTGCCTGCAGAAACAATTTCCTTATGCAATTCCAGTCCGATATTATCGGCGCGCCGGTACATCGTCCGGTGTGCGTAGAAACAACCGCTATGGGTGCGAGTTATTTGGCGGGATTAGCTGTCGGATTCTGGAAAAACAAGGAAGAAGTCATCCGGAATTGGGAAATCGATAAAGAGTTTGTTCCAAAGATGGATGATGAAACAAGAGCAACCGAAATCAAATACTGGAGACAGGCTGTCAAGTCCACCCTTGGCTGGGCAAAATAAAACTTCGATTGATAAGTTCCGATTCAGACGGGAATCTTCAAATATGTCTGAAGAAAGACTATAAAATACTATCTAAACTGATAAAATAATGTTGTTAGAGTCGGCGGCGCGGATTAAGGCACCGACTCTTCTCTTAGGTAACTTGGAATTACTGAAAAAACATAGCAAGAGGTAGAGGAATGTATGATGTAATTATCATTGGTGCGGGAGTGACCGGCAGTGCGATTGCCAGAGAACTCTCGCGCTACAACGCGAATGTTTGCGTGCTGGAAAAATGCGAAGATGTTTGTGAAGGCACATCAAAGGCGAATTCGGCAATCATTCACGCCGGTTTTGATGCTCCGGCAGGTTCTTTGATGGCAAAAATGAATGTGCGCGGAAACGAAATGATGGATCAGCTTGCGCAGGATTTGGATATTCCGTTCGAAAGAAACGGAGCCATGGTCGTATGTATCCACAAGGAGGCGTTGGACGGTCTAAAAGAATTGTATGAGCGCGGGGTCGCAAACGGTGTTAAGGGCTTGAGAATTTTGAGCCGCGAAGAGGCGCTGGAAATGGAACCTAATCTATCCGACCGTGTCGAAGGGGCGCTGTATGCTCCGACCAGCGGGATCATTTGTCCGTTTATTTTGAATATCGCCATGGCGGAAAACGCGGCGGACAACGGTGTGGAATTCCGTTTCAACACGAAAGTGGAAGACGCTGAATGCGATGAATACGGTATTTGGCATTTACGCACAAACAACGGCGAATACAAAGCGAAATACGTTGTCAACGCTGCGGGCGTTTACGCAGATGCGATCCACAATATGGTAAGCTCGAAAAAGATTCATATCACACCGAGACGGGGTGATTATTGCCTGCTGGATAAAGTTGTCGGTACGCATGTAAAACATACGATTTTCCCGCAGCCGACCAGTCTTGGCAAAGGTGTATTAGTATCGCCGACGATTCACGGTAATCTGATTGTCGGACCTACGGCAATTGATGTAGGAAACAAAGAAGGCAATAATACGACTGCGGCAGGAATCGCTGATTTGATTTCGAAAGCGAACGATCATGTAAAAAATCTTCCCATGCGTATGGTAATTACTTCCTTTGCCGGTTTACGGGCGCACGAATCCAATCATGAGTTCATCATTGAAGAAATCAAAGACGCGCCGCATTTTATCGATTGTGCCGGTATTGAATCTCCGGGATTAAGCTCTTCGCCTGCGATTGGAGAAGCGGTCGGCGAGATGCTGAGGGATAAGCTGCAACTATCCCTGAAAGAAAACTGGATTGCGAAACGCAAAGGTATTTTAAATCCCGCGAATCTTTCTTTAGAGGAAAGAAATGAATTGATTAAAAAGAATCCGGCATACGGAAACATCGTCTGCCGCTGCGAATCCGTTTCAGAAGGAGAAATATTGGATTCCATCCACAGAACCTTGGGAGCGCGTACATTGGACGGAGTGAAGCGCCGTACACGTGCAGGTATGGGCAGATGCCAATCTGGTTTCTGTTCTCCGCGGGTAATGGAAATACTTCACCGTGAATTGGGAATCCCGTTGGAAGAAATTACGAAGTCCGGCGGACGCAGCAATATTGTTCTGGAGAGAACCAAAGGGAATAACGGAGGCAACTTATGATGAATTATGATGTTGTGATCATCGGCGGCGGACCGGCAGGTCTTGCGGCGGCCATCTCCGCGAGAAGAAACGGAATCCAAAACATATTGATCCTCGAACGTGATAAAGAACTCGGCGGCATTTTGAATCAATGCGTACATAACGGATTCGGTCTTCATACGTTCAAAGAAGAATTGACCGGACCGGAATACGCGAATCGTTTTATTCAAAAAGTTCTCGAAGAGAAAATCGAATACCGTCTGAATACGATGGTCATGGATATTTCTTGTGACCGAGTGGTTACCGCGATGAGCCGTAACGAAGGTATGTATCAAATCAAGGCCGGCGCAGTCATTCTTGCGATGGGATGCCGTGAACGTCCCCGCGGTGCATTAAACATTCCGGGATACCGCCCAGCCGGTATCTTCAGTGCAGGCACCGCACAACGTTTAGTCAACATGGAAGGGTATATGCCGGGAAGGGAAGTTGTTATTCTCGGATCCGGCGATATCGGTTTAATTATGGCCAGACGTATGACTCTGGAAGGAGCAAAGGTAAAAGTTGTTGCGGAACTGTTACCGTTCTCCGGCGGACTCAAAAGAAACATCGTTCAATGCCTGAACGACTATGATATTCCCTTGAAACTGTCCCATACGGTGGTGGATATTGAAGGAAAAGAGCGTGTGAGCGCGGTCACGATTGCAAAAGTAGACGAACGTATGAAACCGATTCCCGGAACGGAAGAACGGTATACCTGTGATACGTTATTACTGTCCTGCGGGTTGATTCCGGAAAACGAATTATCGAAAAAAGCCGGAGTCAAACTGTCTCCGATCACCAGCGGTCCGATCGTTAACGAAAGCCTGGAGACAAATGTACCCGGAGTGTTCGCTTGCGGAAATGTCCTGCATGTACACGATTTAGTCGACTTTGTTTCCGAAGAAGCAAACAGAGCGGGAGCCGCCGCGGCGA
>CACZNO010000131.1 GCA_902782505.1 uncultured Erysipelotrichaceae bacterium
AGAATATGCGAAACTGCAGGACAGATTGGAAACGGCAGCCCTAAAGGAAGCGGACCGTTATGCGGAACAGACAACGAAGCGAATGACCCACGAAGAGGTCTATCAAAGCATACGGAACCGGCTGGATGAACAAACCCGTTAATCTGCGCGGCTTTGGATCGGAAGAACGGAAAACGGATTCCTTTTTTGTCCCGGTCCGGAAAGTGTGATAAAGTGTTTTTGTGGAACGAAAGGAATCTACTGTCATGAGAATCGGAGTTTATTATCTGGAATCTACCAATGCCGCGGGCAATCTCATCAACGCGTCCAACCGGGAATTTTTGGAACACTTATCCGAAAAGACCGGTTATCCTATGGAACTCATTGCGCTGGAAGAAGTTCAAAACGAGGCCTTCCCCATCGTGTTTGTCGGCGGAGGCGGAACGGAAGGAAGATTCCTGAAAGCTTTGCCGCAACTGAAGGAACCGGTGTTCCTATTGACGACCGGCGCCAACAATTCCCTGGCCGCGTCGATGGAAATCTTATCGTATCTGCGCCAGAAAGGCGTCCGGGCGGAGATTTTGCACGGATCCGAGGAAAAGATCGCCCAACGCTTAAAGACGCTGGGTACGGTGTTTAAAGCCGTGGAAAAGATCCATTCCCTGAAGATCGGCGTCGTGGGAAAACCCAGCGACTGGTTAATTTCCAGCGAGGTGTATCCGCTTGTCTGCAAGGCCGAAACCGGCATTGAGATCATCGATATCCCGATGGAGGAATTCCTGGAAGAAATCGCGAAGAAGGAATACATTCCGAATCAATATACCGAAGATCTGAAGGCGAAGAACTTCCATCCGGAAGATACCGAAAAGTGCCTGGAGATCTACGGGGCGTTAAAGCGTATCTGCGGAAAATATGAACTGGACGGGGTCACGGTGCGCTGTTTTGACTTGCTGGATACCGTGCACGGAACCGGATGTCTGGCGCTGGCGATTTTGAACGCGGAAGGCGTATACGCGGGATGCGAAGGGGACGTGCCGTCTTTGATCTCGATGTGCGTCGCGGGCGAAGTTACGGGCGAACCGGTCTTCATGGCCAATCCTTCGCGCATTGAACTTGACAAAAATCAGATCGTGTTTGCGCACTGCACCCTGCCGATCAATATGCCGAAGGACTACACCTGCATGACCCATTACGAATCGGGCATCGGCGTAGGCTTGCGCGGAACGCTGAAGGAAGGCCCGGTGACGGTGTTCAAGACCTCGGGATTATTGGATAAACACTATGTGAAAAAGGGCGAACTGATTCAGAACCTGACGGAACCGACCCTTTGCCGCACCCAGATCCGCCTTCAGATGGAGGAAGGATTCGAGGAATACTACCTGAAGAATTCGATCGGGAACCACCACATGATCGTGCTCGGAGACCATGTCAAAGCCCTGGAGGAGTTCTTCGAGTGGTTCAGGAAAAAAGAAGACTAAGACGCCGCGGGGCGTCTTTTTTTCGGAATTTTAACGGAATTTTAATACTGCGATAAAGACCTTAACCCCATCTTAACGGCCGGTATTTCATAATTGAAGTACAGGAGGGCTTATGAGTGAGCTTCGATTACGACTTCGCGACCATCTGAATTCCTTTCGGACCATCTTCTGGGGATTTGTCCTGTTGATTTTGGCCGGGGCGTTTTTATTATCTTTGCCCTCCGCGACGATGGATCACACGCGGGTCCCGTTTTTGAACGCGTTATTTACGTCGACTTCCGCGGCGTGCGTGACCGGACTTGTCGTCTATGATACCGCGACCCAGTGGTCGATCTTCGGAAGGACCGTCATTCTGGTTCTGATCCAGATCGGCGGACTCGGGGTCGTGACGTTTACGATTCTGACGCTGATGCTGACGGGAAAGAAGATCGGGATCATGCAGCGGGTGACCATGCAGGACGCCATCTCCGCGCCGCAGATCGGGGGAATCGTACGGTTTACCAAGTTCTTCCTGATCGGAACGGCCGTCATGGAAGGCCTCGGAGCTTTGGCTCTATATCCGGTATTTGCCCGGGAATTCGGAGCGGTCAACGGGATCGGGTACGCGATCTTCCACTCTGTTTCGGCTTTCTGCAACGCCGGTTTCGACATCCTCGGAAAGGGAAGACCGTTTACCTCCCTGACGACGTACATTGCGCATCCGGGCGTGAATCTCACGGTGATCTTATTAATCGTGATCGGCGGGATCGGGTTCCTCACCTGGAGCGATCTACTCCAGAACCGGTTCCGTTTCCGTACCCTGCGGTTACAGACCAAGGTCGTGTTGACGACGACCGCCGTTCTTCTTCTGATTCCGTTTCTGTTCTTTTTCTTCAAGGAATTTGCGGATATGGAGATCGGACAGAGATTCCTGGCGTCTTTATTCC
>CACZNO010000132.1 GCA_902782505.1 uncultured Erysipelotrichaceae bacterium
CTGTAACAAGTTCGGGTCCGACGATCACATCCCAGCCCAAGAGTCAGACGGTTTCCGCAGGTACGACGACCAGTTTCAAGGTCGTTGCGACCGGAACGAACCTGAAGTATCAGTGGTATTACCGTACATCGAGTACCGGCACGTGGGCCAAGAGCACTGCAGCCTGTGCGACGACGGATACTTACACCTTGACTGCCGCGCAGGTGACCAAGGCCAGAAGCGGATATCAGTACCGCTGTGTCATCACGGACGAAAACGGAAGCACCGTGACAAGTGAAGCGGCGACATTGACAATAGAATAGGGACTATACGACATCGAATAGAAAGCCGGTTATAGAAAACCGGCTTTTTTGATTACATAAATAGAACGGAGCCGTTCTTTTACGGCCTCGATTAAGCTTAAACTTCATAAACCGGGAATGATCTTCGGTATTACCGTGACTTATCACGGGAATCGGGGCCGATACCCCAATCGTCTTCCTTTTTTTGATTGACGTCCGCACCCCATTCCTTCATACGGTCGCGGACATTCTGGCTGGCTAAATCTCCACCCAGCCATTTCATGGCTCCGACAGCCAGGCCCAATAAGGCTCCGTAGATGATGAACGTCCAGAATACCATGTGTGTGCTTCTCCTATTGAATTTCCAGAAAGCGGAACAATTCTTCTTTTCCGGCTTCCATGTCTTCTCTTGCGAGATTGTATAAATCAATCAATTCTTCCGTGGAACCGCTGATACGGGTAACGTTGGTCTTGCGGGAAGGACATAAATACATGGCTTTTCCCTGTTCCGCGAGTTCCTTGACGAAATCGACCTGTCGGTGATAGTTCAGATGACGTACGGCATAGTCCTTTTCGATTTGCGGACATTGGGAATACGTATGTTTCATTAAGCACCGGACGATCTTCTTGGCCGGTTTGCGGACATAATCCAAAGGTTTTGTGGCGATGATCAGGTGCTTATCATTTCCGTCCGCCATGGATTCCTCGATGGCGATCATCTTGGTGATCCCGCCGTCGAGATATTCGTGCCCGTCCTTTTTGACCGGTCTTCCGAGAATCGGCAGGGTAGTCGCAGCTTTCAGTAATTCCAGGTCCAGATCCTGGACACGGTGAAAGGAAGTTTTTCCTTCCGACAAATCGTAGATACCGATCTTGGCGTTTTCCCGGCAGTCCTTCAGGGGATCCATGGTGAAACCGGCGTTAACCATGACGGTATCAAAGAGATAGTCATAGGATACAAGCACTCCTTCCCGTAACAAAGGACGGATCCCGACCGCTCTTTTATCGTTGATGTACTGCGTAAAGAAATCGTAGAGATATTTCTTTGATTTCATTAAGAAAGCACAGAGATTCACGGCGCCGGTCGAAATCCCGTAGATGCTGTCGAAGTGAATGTTCTGATCCAGTAACCACGATAGGCATCCGGCTGTATATGCGCCGCGCATTCCTCCGCCTTCCAGGACCAGAGATATTTTGGAACTCATACTTTCATTTTAGACTTCTGCGGAACAAATGGCAACTTTACGAAAATAGAAGACCATGCAGATATTTGTCATTTCCGCCAAGGTAGAATATACTTTATATGGAAAAGTCTGTTTTCGTGCGCTTTAGTGAAAACAGACCGGGTGATTATGAACAAACTGAACCGGAAAACGCACTTTATTGAAAACTGTACAGATGTCATCGCACTGAGTCTGGCCTTTTTCCTTGCCGGCGCGTTACGATTCCAGATCATGAAAGAAAGAGAGTTCCCGTTGGAAGTATACGGGCAGATTTTCTTTATCATGATTGTCGCGTATGTTGTGGTCAACCTGTTTGAACTGGTGAAGGAAGACTTTTTGAAAAAGAGTTTCGGGGATGAATTGAAGTCCTCGTTTAAGATGGTTCTGGAAATCGTGGTCATCATGATCGTATTCATGTTCATCACGAAGACATCGACAACCTATTCGCGTTTGTTCTTGGGAATGTTCGCCATTATTGCGTACGTACTGGATCTGGCGCTCAGAATGCTGGTGAAAACGCGGTTCTTCCGTTTGTTCCGTTCCAGTAAGGCCTCTGAGAAAACGATTATCGTCGGTACAAAAGAAGAAGTGGTAAATGCGATTCAGGGATTAGCGCGGTCCAATGACTGGCGTATCAGCGTCGCCGGTGCCGTATTGACAGATGAAGACGCAAAAGATGAATACCTGAACGAAGTCCCGGTGATCGGACACAGGGAAAACGCCATCGAGGCAATTCGTCTGGAGGAAGTCGATTCCTGTTTTATCCTGTTGGACTACCGGGATGAATATACCCGTCAGCTGATCCGCGATATCTGTGATTTGGGTAAAATTGTTCACATCAATATCGATGAACAGTACAAAATCGTTTCCGAGCCGAAAAAGTCCATGGACAATATCGGCGAATATCCGGTAATCAGTTATCTTCCGGTACAGGCGTTAAACGGCATGCAGAGTTCCACAAAGACGCTTTTTGGTTTGCTGCTGGCGATTCTGGTGCTCCCGTTTTTCCTGCTTGTGACGCTTTTGACGTGGATTTTGAACGGCCTGGAATCTCCGGGACCAGTGCTGGTGCACCGTGTCCGTGTGGGAAAGAACGGCAGGCGGTTTTTCCAGCGCCGTTTCCGTACGATGCGTATGGATGCGGAGAAGCGGGAAGAAACCGGGAAAGATCCGCATACGGTATGGGGAAAATTCCTGAATCTGACGCACCTTTCGGGATTGCCGATGGTTTTGAATGTATTGTCCGGAGATATGTCCTTTGTCGGACCGCATGCTCCCACAGTTTCCGCATACTTGAATTATTCAAAAGAACGCCGGAACAATCTTTGTATCCGCCCGGGTATTACTGGGCTTTGGGCCAGAGAAGAACGTTCTGTAAAACTGAACCAGGAAGAAAGAAACTATATTGAAAACTGGAGCCTTTGGCGGGATGCTTTCTTACTGGTGGAAATCAGTTTCCGCTATCTGACTGGCCAATCCATTCTGAACAAACAGGAAAAGCGCAAAGAGGACCGGAAGAAGGAAGAAATCGAACTGATCCGTGCGTATAACGAATTCAAGAAGCCGCTGGAATACGACCGTACGCTGTATAAACCGAAACACGGAATCTTCTACTATGTGTACCTTTTCATCAAGCGCCTGTTCGATTTTGTGAGCTCGGGGCTGGCAATTATCTTATTATCGCCGGTGTTGTTGGTTCTGGCGTTATTGATCATGTCGGATGACGGCGGAAGTCCGATCTACGGGCATGAACGCATCGGACAAAATGGGAAACGTCTACGCGTCTACAAGTTCCGCAGCATGCGCAAGGACGCAGGAGATTTACGCAAGCTTCTGAATCCCGAACAGCTTGAACAGTTCCAGACCGAATTCAAGATTGACAACGACCCGCGGATCACGAAGATCGGGGCGTTTATCCGGCGCACCAGCATCGACGAGCTGCCGCAGTTATTCAACATCTTCATCGGAAATATGTCGGTGATCGGACCGCGTCCGATTGTCGAGGAAGAGACGAAGATTTACGGCGGGGAAATCGGCAAACTCTTATCCGTGAAACCGGGGCTAACGGGATACTGGCAGGCATACGCCCGCAACAACGCAACCTACGAAAGCGGGGAACGCCAGGCCATGGAAATGTATTACATCGATCATCAGGGGCTTTGGTTAGACATC
>CACZNO010000133.1 GCA_902782505.1 uncultured Erysipelotrichaceae bacterium
GACGAGGGGCAGGTATGGGCAGCGGCGCAGTTCGCGGCGCATTCTCACCTGGACCATCTGATTGCGCTGGTGGACGAAAACGGAAGACAGCTGGACGGGCCGACCGCGGAAGTCATGAGTCATCCGAAAGGAATCGGTGCGAAATTCGACGCGTTCGGCTGGCGTGTGATCGATGTGGCGGACGGTAACGACGTCGCGCAGATCTACGACGCTTTGACAAAGGCGAAGACGCCGGCGGATTGTCCGACGGCCGTGATTCTGCATACCGTCAAGGGAAAAGGCGCGTCTTTCGCGGAACCGACCGGCGAACATTCCTCTTCTCCGAAAAAGGAAGTCTGGGAGGAATCCATCCGGGTTTGCGAAGAAAATCTGAAGAAAGTCCTGGCGGAAAAGGAGGGGTCCCGATGAAACCGGAAGTAATTTGGACAAACCGTGTCGATGCCCGGGCGAATTGTGACGCCTACGACGACGCGATGCTGGAACTTATGGAAAAGGATCCGCGGTACGTACATATCGACTGCGATTTATTGGGCTGTATCAACGGAAAGCGCATCAAGGCGGCGCATCCGGAACGCTTGTTCAACGCGGGCATCGCGGAAGCCAACGCAGTCGGCGTCGCGGCGGGGCTGGCGTCTGCGGGGATGATCCCGTTCGTGCATTCCTTCGGTGTGTTCACGTCAAGAAGAGCGTTTGACCAGGCATTTTTATCCGCAGGGTATTCGGAATGGCCGGTCCATCTGATCGGGACCGATCCGGGAGTGACCGCCGCGAATAACGGTGCGACCCATATGCCGTTTGAAGACGGCGCGCTGTATCTGACGGTGCCCAACGCGGTGGTGCTGGATCCCTGCGACTATGCGGAAACCTACGCTTTGACAAAACAATCCGCCGCCTATCCGCAATTGACGTATATGCGTCTGATCCGTAAAAACTTCAAGACGGTATACGCGGACGGTTCAGAATTCGAAATCGGAAAAGGCGTCGTGCTGAAGGACGGAACCGACGTGACGATCATCGCTTCGGGAATCATGGTGTCCAACGCTTTGGAAGCGTGGGAACTTCTGA
Source organism: uncultured Erysipelotrichaceae bacterium (assembly GCA_902782505.1). GTDB lineage: Bacteria > Bacillota_I > Bacilli_A > Erysipelotrichales > Erysipelotrichaceae > RUG11872. The sequence continues at coordinate 1,066 of CACZNO010000133.1, forward strand.
AGGCGGAAGGAATCTCGGCAGCCTTGATCGACATGCACACATGGAAACCGCTGGATGAGAAACTGCTGCTGGAATATGCGGAAAAGACGGGCGCCGTTGTTACCGCGGAAAACCATCAGGCATATTGCGGATTAGGTTCCGCAATCGCCAATGTTCTGGCTAAAAACCATCCGGTTCCGCAGGAATTCATCGGAATTCAGAACCGGTACGGTCAGGCGGCATTCCAGAATTACCTGGAACAGGAATACGGATTAACAGGAAAAGATATCGCAGAGGCAGCGAAAAAAGCCATCGCAAGAAAATAAAGGAGACAGATTATGAAAGAAAAGAAATTGTTCGGATATCCGCAGTTTGATGAAAACGGCGAAGAAGTGTTATCGACGTACGATAACGAATACCGGGATATGCTGATGGACGTACGCGTATACCGGATCAAAGCGGGATGCGGAAGGGCGTTTGCCAGCGCGGAAGAGGAAACGGCTGTATTGCTGCTGTCCGGAGACGCCGAGTTCCGCTGGAACAAGAACTCCGAAACCGTTCACCGCAAAGACGTATTTACCGAAGGTCCTTACGCATTACATGTATGCGCTGGTACAGCGGTAAGCGTGAAGGCGTTAAGCGATACCGAGATTCTGGTGCAGCGTACCAAAAATGAAACGGAATTCGCCGCGAAACTGTACAAGCCGGAAGATGCGCCGTGGGGATATTCCTGTGTCGGAAAGTTCGGCAATGTCGCCAAACGCCGCGTCAACACGATTTTTGACAAGGATATCGCACCGTGGTCCAACATGGTTTTAGGCGAAGTCTTGAACGACCGCGGCAACTGGTCCGGGTATCTGCCGCACCGTCATCCGCAGCCGGAACTGTATTATTTCAAATTTGACCGTCCGGAAGGATTCGGCGCCAGCTTCGTAGGCGACGATGTGTTCAAGAGCGTGGACAACAGCTTCTCCGCGATTCCCGGAGGAAAACTGCATCCGCAGTCCGCAGCGCCGGGTTTCCAGATGTACACCTGCTGGATGATCCGTCATCTGGACGGAAATTCCTGGCTGCAGTCCACGAGAAACGAAGATGAAGCGTATCTTTGGCTTCATGACGCGAAATTCTAAGCCGGAACCAAAAGAATCGAAGGGCAGGGAAGACAGAATCAAGTCTTCTCTGTCTTTTTTTATTTCCGGTGATTTGCCTTTGTAGTCAAGCGCATCATTTTCCGTATACCTGTCCTATATAATGATGACAGAGGTAACCATATGTACTGTTTAAAATGCGGCAAACAAATCAGTGATGACGCGAAGTTTTGTCTTTTTTGCGGCGCGAAAGTCGTAAAGACGAATGCGGCACAATTCCGTGAAATCAAGGAGGTTCCGGAAAAACCGAGCCGCAAGGAGATCAAAAAACAGAAAAAGGAATTGAAGAAGGCGGCGAAGGCGCAGAAAAAGAAAAAGAAGTCCGGCTTCGGAAGATTTTTCCGCCGGCTGGTGCTGATTTCGATCGCCGGCTGTCTTGTCGCGGCCTTTGTATATCCCGGATATTTCAGGGATGTGTTTGATCCGGTCGGGAAGATCCGGACCATTTTGGATGATAAACTGGAACCGGCGAGTTTTGAAGCACCGGTGGATGCGCTGGATAATGACGATCCGGCGTTGATCAGTATCCGGTATACCGACGCGGAAGTGCAAAGCGCAAAAGGAAAAAGCGCGGCGGTCACGAAGAAGAAACCCTCGGTCAAAGTCAACAATATCAAGGTGGATATGGGCAGCTACAACCTTTCCGAAGACGATGTCTTAGTGGTAAAGGATCTCGGCCGCAAAGAAGACGCGTCTTTGGGAACGGCGTTACACTGTTATGATTTTTCGCTGGAATCGGGGAAAAACGAATTTTCGTCGTTGGTGGCGATCACGTTCCCGCTGGATCTGGCGGAAGATGAGTATCTTGAAGATATGGTCTATTTCAATGAAGAAACCAAGGAATGGGACTATCTATACTATACGGTTGCGGATAACGGCAAAAGCGTTACGGCCTATATCGATCACTTTACGAAGGTCTCTCCCAAAATTCGGAAGATGACGAAGAAGATGTTTGAGGAAGCGCTGGCGCTCAGTTCTTCCCGAAAACACAGCAAATTCATCACCTCGGCGGACAAAGACATCGTCGTACCGGCGGATTTGTTTGTGGAAGCCTGGAATAAGACGCGCACCGATGAGAAGAATACATATCTGTATTTCCAGAACAGCCCCGTCATGCGTAACGTGGGACTGCACATGGATACGGTTCGCCATCTCTTCCGGTTAAGCGGGAAGGATATTTCCGCCACTACCGAAGACATACAGGAATCGTTAAGACAGATGAACTTCGCGGTGGAATCCAAGAATGTCGACTGGATCACCAGAGTTTTGGGCGCCGGAGACGCGACGCAGGGATCGATCAAGGACCTCGGACTGTTAAGCAACTACATTACCAAAGGCGGCTTCAAATACGCCGAGGAACTGAGCATGACGTTTGCGGGGCTGAACATCATGGCGACCGGGCTGAAACTGTATTGCGAAGTGGAAGCGGGCAAAGATCCCGAACAGGCTTTGAAGGATAATGATCTGCAGATTTTATCGGCCGGCGTGTCCGCTCTGGCAATCCTTTCAACTTCGATCCCGGCATTGGCAGCATGGCCGATCACACTGGCGGGCATCGCGGTCTTTGCGGTATCCGCATCCCTGGACGCCTATAAATACTTTGAAGGTCTGGATGAATTA
>CACZNO010000134.1 GCA_902782505.1 uncultured Erysipelotrichaceae bacterium
GGTTCCGGACGCTTCGAGCACGCGGTCAGACCGCAGACCAAAAAAACCGTCATCAAAATCATCAGAATTCTTTTCAACGTTTTGTGCATTCGGGGTTTCCTCCTTATTCGTACCGAATTATGATTCATAAAACTTCCGAAGGAATTCTATCATACTCATTCCTTCTTTTACAGACTCAATCTGTGCTTCTGCATGCAAAAAGCCGGAATTTTCTCCGGCTTTTTCTCCTCTCTTCTATGAAGAATTATTTCAGGTTGTAGAACGCGTCCTTGCCCGCAAATTTCGCGACATCGCCCAGTTCTTCTTCGATTCTCATCAACTGGTTGTATTTCGCGATACGGTCGGTACGGCTCATGGAACCGGTCTTGATCTGACCCGCGTTGACCGCTACTACGAGGTCTGCGATGGTCGCGTCTTCGGTTTCACCCGATCTGTGGGAGACAACCGCCGTCCACTTGTTCTTCTTCGCCATTTCGATCGCGTCCAGCGTTTCCGTCAGCGTACCGATCTGGTTCACTTTGATTAATACGGAGTTCGCCGCGTTGAGTTCGATACCCTTCTTGATGTAGGTCGTGTTGGTTACGAATAAGTCGTCGCCGACTAACTGGATCTTGCTGCCTAAGCGCTGATTCAGTCTTACCCAGCCGTCCCAGTCATTTTCCGCCAGACCGTCTTCCATGGAGATCAGCGGATACTTCGCTACCCACTTTTCATACATCGCGATCATTTCGTCGGAGGTCTTTTCGCCTTCGCCGGATCTCGCCAGTACGTAAACGCCCTTCTCCGCATCGAAGAATTCGGAAGCTGCCGCGTCCATTGCGAAGCAGACATCGTCGCCTAACTTGTAGCCGGCTTTTTCAACCGCTTCCACCATCAGGGCTAACGGACCTTCATTGCCCAGGGTTTCCAACGGTCCATGGCCGCCCGGAACGCAGGACGGAGCGTATCCGCCTTCATCACCGACTGCCGTATTGTAGCCGTATTTCTTCAGAACCGATTTCAGGTTGTGGAAGATTTCCGCGCCCATACGGATCGCTTCATGAACGCTCTTCGCGCCTACCGGCATGATCATGTATTCCTGGCAGTCCGCCGCGGAATCCGCGTGCTTGCCGCCGTTTAATACGTTCATCATCGGAACCGGTAATACCTTGCCGTTGGTGCCGCCGAGATATCTGTATAACGGCATTCCGAAATAATCCGCCGCCGCTCTTGCACAAGCCATGGAGACACCCAGGATCGCGTTTGCGCCTAATTTGGACTTATCAAACGTGCCGTCCAGTTCGATCATGGTCTTGTCGATCAGCGCCTGATCGGTCACATCCATGCCCAGAACTGCCGGAGCGATGATCTCGTTGACATTGTTGACTGCCTTCAGCGTGCCTTTTCCTAAGTAACGCTTCTTGTCACCGTCTCTGAGTTCCAGAGCTTCTCTTTCACCGGTCGATGCGCCGGACGGTACGATTGCACGTCCGAAAGCGCCGGATTCGGTAACTACTTCCACTTCAACCGTCGGATTACCGCGGGAGTCAAGAACTTCACGTCCCCATACTTTAACAATTCTCATTTTAAATCTCCTTTATTTTTTGTGGATTAACCATAAATTATTATAAACAATTTCCCCGAAAAAGAGTAGGTTTTTTGCGCATCCTTTCACAAGTTGCGGGACACTTTCTTATTCCCTGAGATTTCTTCTCTTCCGCAAGACAAACCAGACCAGTCCTACCGTCACCAGAGATCCCGGCACGAACCAGATCCAAAGGTTCTTCGCCGCTTTTTCCGGTTCGGTATGATCCGGTTTTTCATTGATGTGCGCCGGCGGAATGTTTTCCTTTCCGTTGGAGGAATGCGTATCGACGATTTCCTCTTCCGGCGGTTCCGGTTCGGGATCCGGATCTTTTAAGAAGGAAACATCCTGTCCGTAAATCGAATCCAGGGTCTCAATATCGCGGATCAGATGATACATGTATTCCGGCAATACCGCATCGTATTGATTTTCCTCCACGATTGCCTGCAGGCGGTAATGACCGTCTTTCACAAACAGACTGTCTTTGGCCGTATACTTTTGCGTCTTGGTCTGATAAGGACGGATATAGTCCGTGAATGTGAACAGTTTCCGTCCGGTATTCGCATCGCGGACCTCAATTGAATAGTACTTCGTCGAGAAACCGCTGTTGGTAACCGTTATCTCAACAGCTTCCTTTCCGTCTTCGTAAATATGGTCCACAAAAGCGTCCAGATGTCCGGTGTTCAAACGCACCGTAATTCTCGTTTCCGCTGAATTATCATTTTGCGTTGTCGCTTCAAAGACAAAATCCACCGGTTTATTCGCGTGATTGTTCGGAACGGTCGCTTCCACTTCGATCTCCGCGGATTCTCCCGGATGCAGAAGTCCCTCGTACGTTCCGATCACTTCATCGTAATACAGGATATTCACTTTATCGACATCGAATAAGCCGTTGTTGGAAATTGTCAGCTTGAACGGCGTCTTCTCTCCGCCCAGCGCATGATCCACATCCATCGCTTCCCCGCCGGTGAAAGTCACGTGGCGGTTAGCCATACGCGCCTTGATGTAAAGATCCGAGGTCGTATCCGTGAAGCGTTCGTCATCCTGTCCGATCAATACGCTCTCCATGTTGGTCCGGTCCAGATTTTTGATGCCTACCGCTCCGTTTTCCAGGAAGGTTTCCGCATCGGTATCCGCCGGATCGTAGTTGATGTCATAATTCTGTACGCTGTAGATGATGATCGGTTCTTTCTTCGAGGTGAACGCTGCCGCAATATCGCTGACCAGCGCGAATTCATCAATATCCGTTAACGGAATCTTGACGAAATTGCTGCTGCCGTTGTAGCTGTACAGGCAGTACGCATCTTCCGAAGAATCCAGCGAGGATGTGTATACGATCATCATAGGCGTCGCTCCGGCATACGTTCCGAACAGTTTATATTTGGATGTCGGAATCGGTTCATCACCGCTGAGGCAGGCTTCTTTCTTGGAGCCGTCCATGATCATGATCTTGCGGTCCGCATACCAGGTAAATCCCACCGCTTTCTTATACGTTAAGAAGCGTCCGTTCTGCGCGTTTTCCTTTGCGACGGTCTTCTTGCCGTTTTGCCATAATTCGACATGGTTCACATCATTTTCATCCGTGTAGGATACGGACAATGTTTCCTGTCCGCCGAACATCGCAAAATCCAGTTCCCCGATCGAACCGTCCACCTCCATGATTTTGGTTGAGGTCCATCCTTCGAGGTTCTTATCCGCACGGTAGACATCATGGTGTCCCGCCAATCCCGCAGGATCATTGATGCTGTTGGTGTAATAGACAATCACCGGTTTATCATCTTTTCCGATACCGACTTTTGCCCCGGTCGCAAATACGCCCGTACCGGCAAAATCCGTAATATTATCATCCTGATACCAATCGCCTCCGACCTGGAATTTCGCAAAACTGAGCTCTGTCGAAGTCGCGATCTCCGCAAAGGTCATGTCCGGGGTGGCTTCTTCGATTGCATCCTGCCAAACGATATATGTCTCCTGGTTCTCATCGTCATGGGTTACACGCGGGTTATAGTCCGCCGTTCCGTCTTTATCAATCGCAATCGGATCTGACACGAAACCCGGTCCCACATCATAATAACAGTTCATCAGCGTAGCCTTGTTTCCGACGTTGCGGGTGGCGTCGTTGCCGATGAAAATCATATTGAACTGTTCGATCGAAGATCCGTACATCTGCACGATCTGCATCGAGGGATCCGGATAAATGTTTTCCGCAAGAAGATGCGAAAAATCACGGTCGGTTTCCCACGTGCTGTTCAGCATCGGCGTTTCCACGTCGGTATTATGCCAGATCGTTTCCCCGACAGGTTCATGGGACTCGCCGACGGCATTCGCGTAATCATGGGACAACAGATAATCCTTCGTCAATTTCAGCGGGTCGTTGAAGTTCATCAGCGCCTTGTTTCCTTCCGTCAGAGTAGGCTCAACGAAATCATGACTGCCGGATACCAATTTCAGAGAACAAATCGTCTTTCCGAACAGTTTCACCTTGAATCCCGCCTCCCCGGCGAGAATGAAATGCAGGAAATTGATGGCCGGGTAGATTTCCCAATGGAACGTAAAGGAACCCGCACCGTAAATACCTACCGCAAACAAAACGGCCAATCCGATACCGCCGAACAGTTCCAGTCCGGCTTTCGCACCAAGCTGGACACTGTCCGCCTGGAATTGATAGGAATCATTTTCTTCATCCCGGATAAACGAGAACGCGAACGATCCGTCCACTCCGACGGTTACGGTGACCTCCCAGGTCAGAACCATGTATTGTCCGTTGAAGTCCCATCCGGTGCCGATGAACAGCTGCATCTGTCCCGTAAACGGTAAATCGGAATTGATGTTTCCTTCCGCCCATCCGGACCAGATGACGATCAAGCCCATATTCTGCCCGTCCCAGTCGCCGTGTTTTTCGCTTTCCTCATCCATCATCGACTTGAATTCTTCCAAGGTGAAAAGACTCGGCAGTTCTCCTTTCCGCGCATTGTTCCAGAACTTCACGTCACCGGAATTCACACCGAATCCCATACGGATTCTTCCGTCCGCATAGGTTTTCACCGTGACCGGAATCACAAACGGAACGAAACTCAGCGCCGCTCCCGGGAAAATATCGCTGAGGTCAATTTTCAGCCCTGTGCCGAACTCGCTCGAGACTTCCTTCGGAATCTTTCCTTCAATTTCCCCCGTATGAATCCGGAAATTCAAAAGTTTTAACTCATCGAGTTCTCCGGTAGGGCCGTTGACCTTGAGATAGCACGGCCAGTCTTTCTTAAACTTATCCGCATCAACCGAGAACACCTTATTGGGTCCTTCATACAGTTTGTACCATTCTTTTCCTTTGATCTGGACCAGAGAATAGGTTGTGCCCGGCTCATCCTTCGTATAATCCACGGTCAGTTTTACCGGTTCCGCCATCCCTCCGTCGATTTCCATGACCTCACGGGTCACTTCTGTCTTGTCTTCGAGAAACTCCGCGTAAACTGTCTTGATCCGTCCGCCGGTCAGCGTTTCTTCCGCGTTCGCCGGCGTTCGCTGGACCACAGTAAAAACCAACGCAAAACACATCAGGAACTGCAGTATTTTCTTCATAAGGGATTCTCCTTTTGTCTGTCATTTTTTATTATAAACCAACCCCCTTTTCACTGCCTATGACATCTTTCGAAAGAGTACGCAAAAAGGACGAATCATCGTCCCTTTGCTTATTTCATTTGATTTGCGATCAGAAGATACAATCCCAGGATAAACAGCCCGAATACGACGAAGTATACGAAGAAGATCAGGAATCCGGCCCGTAAGGCCCCTAACATCGCCCACCGCGTTTGTTTCGCGTTGTAGGTATCCTTTTCCCATGGGCGGTCATTTCGCGTCTCCTCGGGCATTCCCAGCCGTTCTTCATGGCGGATTCTCGTCGGAAACAGAATGTTCCGGTGCGGGATCTCGCTCATGTCGACGATCGTACGCCCGTCGTCTTCGTACCGGTCTTTGCCAGGCATGTTATTCCTCGCCGATACCCTTTACGTTGTCGTAGAGATGGCAGACAACGAAGTGACCCGGTTCGATCTCCTTCTGGCACGGCGTCTCGTGCTTGCAGATTTCCATGCACTTCGCACAGCGCGTATGGAACTTGCAGCCTTTCGGCGGATTCGCCGGAGAAGGAATCGATCCTTCCAGAACGATACGGTTCATCTTCGCGTTCGGATCCGGAATCGGAATCGCGGAGAATAACGCTTCGGTATACGGATGTAACGGATGTCCGAAGATATCCTTGGTTTCGCCGTATTCCACCAAATCGCCCAGATACATAACGCCGACCGAGTCGGAAATATGTTCAACGACCGAAAGGTCATGCGAGATGAACAGGTAGGTCAGCTTACGGCTTTCCTGTAAGTCGTTCAGAAGGTTGATGATCTGCGCCTGAATGGAAACATCCAGTGCGGATACCGGATCATCGCAGACGACGAATTCCGGGTTCAATGCCAGCGCTCTGGCGATGCAGATACGCTGTCTTTGTCCGCCCGAGAATTCATGCGGATAACGGTCTTTCTGGAAGGACTGCAGTCCGCAGTCATCCATGACTTTTTCAATGTAGTCTTCGTATTCCGCCGGCGGCACCACACCGTGTTCACGAACCGCTTCCCCGATGATTTCGCCTACCGGCATACGGGGCTGCAGGGAACTGAACGGGTCCTGGAAGATGATCTGCATCTTCGTACGCATTGCGCGCATTTCCTTGTCCGTAAAGTCGTAAACTTCTTTTCCGTTGAACAATACCTGACCGGCAGTCTTTTCGCCGGAAAGACGCAGGATCGTACGGCCGGTCGTGGTCTTTCCGCATCCGGATTCCCCTACCAGACCCATGGTCGTACCGCGTTTGATGTTGAAGGTGATTCCGTCTACTGCCTTGACGTAACCGACGGTTCTGGAGAACATACCGCCCTTGATCGGGAAGTATTTCTTCAGGTTGTTGACCATCAGGATATATTGCGGATCATATTCTACCGGAGTATAACTTGTGTCAATGTATAAATGGTCTTTATTTTCTGACATTTTACTTTTCCTCCTTCGGCAGATATTCCGGATAGTACCGGTAGCAGACTACTTCATGCGTCGGACTGACTCTGACCATGTGCGGATACTCGCCGGAGCACGGCGCAATGCACTTTTCACAGCGGTCCTTGAAGTAGCAGTAGTTCGGCATGTTGATCGGATTCGGAACTTTTCCCGGAATCGAATAAAGCTTGTCTACATGCTTTCCGACAACCGGTTTGGATTCCATCAAGCCGATCGTGTACGGATGGCACGGATGCGAGAAGATATCATCTGCCGTACCTTTTTCGATAATACGGCCCGCGTACATGACGACGACATAGTCCGCCATTTCCGCGATAACACCCAGGTCATGCGTAATGAACATGATCGAGGAATTGATCTTGTCTTTTAAGTTTCTGAGCAGGTCGAGGATCTGCGCCTGAATCGTAACGTCCAGTGCTGTGGTCGGTTCGTCCGCGATGATCAGACGCGGGTTGCAGGCTAACGCCATTGCGATCATAACACGCTGACGCATACCGCCGGACAATTCGTGCGGATACTGATTGTATACGCCTTCCTTATTCGCGATGCCGACCAGATCCAGCATTTCCAGCGTACGCTCTTTGACCTGTTCCGGCGTCTTTTCCTTATCGTGCAGCTCAATGACTTCATTGATCTGATCGCCGATCTTGAAAATCGGGTTCAGCGCGGTCATCGGTTCCTGGAAAATCATGGAAACAACGTTGCCGCGGATCTTCTGCATGACTTCATCCGGTGCCTTGGTGACATCGTATGCCTTATCTCCCAGATTCAGACGGATTTCGCCTTCTACGGTCTGGCCCTGCGGACGCTGTAACAAACGCATCAAGGACAGACTGGTAACGGATTTCCCGCATCCGGATTCTCCTACGACACCGACCGTCTTCCCGATCGGAACTTCGTAGGTAACACCGTCAACGGCTTTTACCGTACCTGCATCCGTGAAGAAGTAGGTATGCAGGTTGTCGAATTCGACAGCGTTTTTCGGATCATGCATCTGCGTCAGATATTCCGATTCCGGAACGTTCTTGCGCTTGTGCTGCTTTTCATACGCGTCAGTGATTTTTTTATTCTCGCGAGAGATCCGGCGGGATTCTTTCCCTGATAAATAGCCTTCCTGTTTTTTCTTTGCCATTTTCATTTCCCTCCTTATCTCTTCATCTTCGGGTCGAATGCGTCACGCAAACCGTCGCCTACCAGGTTGAATGCCAGAACCGTCAGAAGTAACAATACGCCTGCCGGGATCCAGATGAACCAGTAATGGGTAAGAACGAAGGTGTTGTTGACGTCGTTGATGATGTTGCCCCACGAAGCGAACGGGAACTTAACGCCCAAGCCCAAGAAGGACAGCGTCGCTTCGGTGATGATCGTTCCGCCAAGACCCATGGTCATGGAGACGATCAGCTGCGGGATAACGTTCGGTACCAGATGCTTGAAGATACGGCGGTTGACCGAAAGCCCGGTCGCTTCCGCCGCGGTCATGAATTCCTGTTCACGCAGGGACAGGATCAAGCCACGGACCATTCGCGCCATGCCCGGCCATCCTAAGAAGCCCAAGATCAGCATCAGGTACAGCATTCGTAACTGTGATTCGACGTGCATGTGGTCCATTGCCGCGCCGAGGATGATGATCAGCGGCAGCGACGGTACGCAATAGAATACGTCGACGATACGCATGATCAGGTTATCGACCCAGCCTCCGAAGTACCCGGAGATACCGCCCATGATAACGCCGATGATGGTGGAGATGATTTCAACGATGAAGCCGATGACCAGCGAAACACGTCCGCCGTACATCAGTCGGGTCATCATATCCATGCCTTTACCGTCGGTTCCGAGCCAGTGTTCCTTGGACGGCGGGGAATAACGGTCGAATACGGTGGTTTCGGTATACTGCAATACCGACCAGGAATTCTTGGACGGATCGAAGGTCAGATCGTATTCCGCTTCCGTACCGCTTTCATCGGTATACTTGAAGACGTCTTTTCCTTCTTCGATCGTTTCCAGAAGCCTATCCTTGAAATCCTGCGTCAGGACAACGTCCGGAGAAGACGCGCTGACGATGTATCTTCCGACAAAGCCCTGCAGTTCGCCGTTTAACAGAATGTTTCCGATATCGTCGAACTCGTAGGTCTTGCCTTCGTATTCAAACGAAGATTCCTCATTGGAATACGCTTTTAATGCCGCGTACAGATAATCGTTCGCGGGATTCACACCGGACGCCGTATTTACGATATCCTGGTACGCAAAACCGATCATTTCATTTCCAAGGGTAACCGAATAGAATTCGCGTCCTTCGTATACCACACCGTAGGTCTTTCCGCCGTAGCTGAAGGAATCCTTGCCCTGGTTGTTCGCGTTTAAGGACTGTGCCTGAATGACCGCGTTATATTCCGGGCTGAGCGCGGTATAACGGTACTGTACGTTCTTGGTGACGGTCGCGTAAGCTTTGCGGACCGCTTCAATCTTGTAGAAATACTCATCCTGACGGTACGGAGAAATAACACCGCCCAGGAAGGAGAAGGCAAACATGAAGATCAAAATGACCATACCGATAACCGCGATCCGGTTCCGGAAGAACCGTTTAGCGACTAACCGGCCCGGCGAAAGAACTTTGACGCGCCGGTCGTCATTCAGCGAATACTGCGGTTCCGAGCTGCCGGATTCGACTTCTTCTACAACTTTGTTTTCGTCTTCCATAGTGCAGCTCCTTTCTATGCGATCCGTACCCGCGGGTCAACTACCGCGTACAGAATATCCGCTATGAGGTTTCCTAACAGCGTCAGCACTGCCATAAAGGTCAGATAGAACATGGAGAACGGGATGTCACCCGCGACCATGGCGTTGAACGATGTCAGACCGATACCCTGGATTCCGTATAAGGTTTCGGTAATCTGCGCACCGGAGAATAAGCCCGGCAGCGATCCGCCGATAATCGTGACAAGCGGGATCAGAGTGTTGCGGAATGCATGGTGATAAATAACTTTCTTTTCACTTACGCCTTTTGCGCGCGCCGTACGGATATAATCCGCGTTCATGACTTCCAGCATGTTCGTTCTGGTATAACGCATGAGTCCGCCGATACTGATAACTACCAGCGTAACGATCGGCAGTACCATGTGGTGCGCCTTATCCAGGAATTTTCCGAACGCATCCAGCTGTTCGTAATTCCGTCCGATCATTCCGTACAAATCGAACCATCCGAGTTTTACGGAAAAGACCAGTTTCAGCAACGACGCAAAGAAGAAGGTGGGTAAGGAAATACCGGCAATCGCGATAACGGAAATGATGTTGTCCGCCCGCTGATACTGATGCGTGGCGGCGATGATTCCAAGCGGGATCGCGATGGCGATTTCAAAGAACATGGAAATCGCAGACATGGTGAACGATGTCCAGATAACGCTGTTGAACTTTTCCGTAACCGGCACCGTATAGAACCAGCTGTCTCCGAAGTTCAGTTTCAGCGCCTCCTTGGCCCAGCTCAAATATCCGGCCAGAATTCCTTTGTCGAAGCCATAGGAAGCCGTCAGCAGTTCCATCCATTCCTCGTACGAACGGGAACCGGGCTGCTGGGATTTCTGTCTGGCGATTGCCTCAATGTATGATGTCGGTAAAGCACGCATCAATCCGTAGATCAAAAGCGTTACCAGCACCAAGATCAGCACTGAGAGCAAAAGTCGTTTAATTACATATTTTCTCATACCTTCACCCCTAACTAATGTGTGCTTTATTGTCTATTTAACGATAACTGCTCTTTTACTCATTTTATCATTAAATAGACAATAAAGAAATAATCTGAATAAACACAATGCGGAAGGGTTTGATCCCTTCCGCATTATATGTTTTGCCGTATTCCTGCAGAAA
>CACZNO010000135.1 GCA_902782505.1 uncultured Erysipelotrichaceae bacterium
GGAACCCGAACAGCTGCATATACGATCCGCCGACGGTTAAGAACGCCATGTAGAGTGCCGCCAGAATCGCTCCTAACGGATTATTACCCGCAAGGCAGGCAACCGCAATTCCGGTGAACCCTTCTGCGGCGCTTTGTTCCGCCAGTTTAATATAAACACCGGAACTTGCCAGATAATGTAATCCTCCGCCCAATCCGCACAACGCGCCGGATAATAAGATGGCAATCATGATGTTGCGTTTGGAGTTGATACCTGCGTAGGTGGTAGAGAAAGCGTTCATACCGCAGGCTTTTAATTCGAAGCCGCGGGTAGTCTTTTCCAATAAAACCCACACGAGAATGCACGCGACGATCGCAATGAAAATTCCGATATCTGCCGAGCTGCCATTGGTTATGCTCGGAAGGAACCATTTCGGCAATTTACTGACCGCCGGCACCGGTAAACTCTGTCCTCTCAGCTGGTCCAGAATATATTTCTTGACCCAGTAAACGACATAGTACATACCGATATAGTTGAACATGATCGTACTGATAACAACGTTTACGTTGAAGTACGCCCGTAACAATCCCGGAACCAATGCCCAGATCGCGCCGGCAGCAAACGATGCAATCAGCGGAACGATCCATGCCAGCGGACCCGGCAAAGAGTTTCCGAACTTAATCGCCGTAAATACTGCAGCGAATGCGCCTACGATATACTGGCCCGGGCCGCCGATGTTGAATACGCCGGTCTTGAATGCCAAACACAGCGCTACACCGGTCATCATGATCGGCGTCGCATAATACAGCGTATCACCTACGTTTTTGATTCCGCCGTAAGGAATGCCGCCCATCAACAGCATCAGGAATCCCTGAAATCCGGTTTCCGGTTTGGAGATCATCAAGACGATCAATGCGACGATCAATCCGCACACGACTGCGATCAAAGAAGAAATCAAAGTCGCGTATTTCTCAAAGAAACCGACTCTTTCCTTTTTCACTTTCGCCGTACTCATTTCGCCGCCTCCTGTCTCTTCACGCCGGCCATGTACAGACCGACTTCTTCCACGGTGACTTCCTTCGGATTCAGATCACCCATGATTTCACCTTCGTAAACAACCAGGATACGGTCGGATACGTCCATTACTTCATCCAATTCGAAGGACATCAGAAGCACGCCCTTGCCCGCGTCTCTTTGTGCGACCAGGTGTTTATGGATATTTTCGATTGCGCCTACATCCAAACCGCGGGTCGGCTGAACCGCGATCAGAAGATCCGGATTCTGGTCAATTTCACGTGCAACGATCGCTTTTTGCTGGTTGCCGCCGGACATAGAACGCGCAATGGTGTCCTTGCCCTGCCCGGAACGGACATCGTATTTTTCAATTAATTCGTCCGCATAAGTATTGATTCTGTCGAAATTCAGGAACCCGAGTTTCTGGAATCCCGGTTTGAAATAATTCTTCAGCGCCAGATTGTATGCCAGCGAATAATCCAAAACCAATCCGTATTTGTGGCGGTCTTCCGGAATATGTCCCAAAACACCTAAATTCCGTTCGCGGATGGAAGCTTTGGTGATATCTTTTCCGTTCAGTTCGATTTTACCTTCGTTGATCGGCATAATACCGGTCAATCCGTAAATGATTTCGGACTGTCCGTTTCCGTCGATACCTGCGATACAGACAATTTCACCGCGGCGGACATTGAAGTTGATATGGTTGACGATCGTCTTCTTCGTTTCCGGAGAAATCATCGTCAGATTTTCAACTTTTAATACGTCGTCGGTCGGATGAGCAGGTCCTTTGTCAACCGAGAAGCTTACTTCTCTGCCGACCATCAAACGTCCCATTTCGGTTGTGGTAACTGTCGCACAGTCACAGGTCTGGATGTATTTCCCGTGACGCAGGATTGTAACACGGTCCGCGACACGCTTGATTTCATCCAATTTATGCGAAATGAACAACAGAGTATGTCCTTCTTTTGCCAGACCCTTCATGATTTTCATCAATTCATCGATCTCCTGCGGAGTTAATACCGCAGTCGGTTCGTCGAAAATCAGAATTTCCGCATTACGATACAGCATCTTTAAAATTTCAACACGCTGCTGCTGCCCTACCGTAATGTCGGAGATGAGGGCGTCCGGGTCAACCTGCAGACCGTACTTTTCCGACAGTTCGACAACTTTCTTGCGTGCCGACGCCAGATCCAGGAACGGTCCTTTCATACTTTCCTGTCCCAGAATGATGTTCTTTAGGACAGTGTAGTTTTCAACAAGCTGGAAGTGCTGGTGAACCATACCAATACCAAGAGCGGTCGCCTCGCGCGGCCCGCGGATCTTCGTCGGTTTCCCGCGAATGATCATCTCTCCTGCTTCCGGCTGGTACATTCCAAATAATACAGACATCAGAGTCGATTTACCGGCGCCGTTTTCCCCTAACAGCGCATGAATCTCACCTTTGCGGATACCTAAAGTGATATCGTTGCAGGCGATAATTCCGGGGAACGTCTTCGTTATGTGCCGGAACTCAATTATGTTATTGGTATTATCCATTAGCCTTGCTATCTCTCTTTCTTGAAAAAAC
>CACZNO010000136.1 GCA_902782505.1 uncultured Erysipelotrichaceae bacterium
CACGAAAGTCTACTATCTGAATAACCGCGACGAACGGGACGAACGCGAACTTGCGGAAGACGGTTCGATCAAGGTTACGAAAGAAGGAACCGACGCGTATAAAAGGATTCTGGAGCGGATGGGAGATAAGGCCAGCGTCTACATCGGATTGGAAGATGAGACGATCCGCCGGATCTATTTCCCGACGATTCTGACTGTGAAGGACGGAAAGATCCTGGGGATTCATGTGTCGGCGCTTCCCGATGTGAAGGATCCCTATCTGGGATTGACGGACGCGCAGAAGGAAACCCTCGCCGGAATCTACCGGGATATGATCGGGGAACTCTACAGCTGCGATATTCACACGGACGGGTGTTAAACATGAAACGTTTTATTTCCTACTACAGACCTCACAGGAGGTTGTTCTACATCGATTTGACCGCGGCGTTCCTCGTGGCGCTTTGCGATGAGTTCATGCCGATCATTACCCGGCGGATCATCAATGAATACGCTCCGAGTGCGAATTTCGCCATGATGGCGCGCTGGAGTATCTTCTTACTGGCGATTTATCTGGTGAAACTGGGACTTAACTGGGTCATCGGGTATTGGGGGCATATCTGCGGAGTCCGGATCCAGGCGGATATGCGCAGGGAATTGTTCAATCACCTCGAAGTGCTGCCGGTGTCCTATTTTGACGATCATAAGACCGGCGCCATCATGAGCCGTATCGTCAACGACCTGCAGGAAATCAGCGAAATGGCCCATCACGCGCCGGAAAACATCTTCATTTCGGGGGTGATGCTGGTGGTGTCGTTTGTGATGCTGGCGAGGATCAATCTGGCCCTGACGGCTATCGTGTTCTCGGCAATTCCGATCGCGGTCATTTTCGCGGTCAGCATCCGCACCAAACAGGTCAACGCGTTTGCGCGCAGCCGCGCAGAGATTGCGAAGATCAACGCCGAAGCGGAAACCAGTATCGCCGGGATCCGCGTCACCAAGGCGTTCAACGGCACCGATCTGGAAGAACAGAAATTCCAGACCGCCAACAAGGGCTACATCGAAGCCCGTTCCAAGGCATATAAATACCTCGCGATCTTCAATTCCGGTATGGTCTTCATGACCGATTTCATGTACCTGGTGATCGTGGTCATCGGCGGGTTCTTCTTGGTTTCCGGCAAGATCAACGCCGGAGACTTCGTGGCCTTTATCCTGTATATATCCTTGTTCCTGTCGCCTTTGCGAAGACTCGTGGACACCTATGAGATGATCGTGGAAGGTTCCAGCGGGTTCAAGAGATTCTGCGAGATCATCGATACACCCGCGGAACAGGACGATCCGGATGCCATAGATCCGGGAACCCTGGAAGGAACCGTTGAATTCGACAACGTCACGTTCCGTTACGTGAAGGAAGGCGCGAAGAAGGTCATTGACCATGTGTCCTTCACGATACCGAAGGGGACCACATCGGCGTTTGTCGGACCTTCCGGAGGCGGAAAAACGACGATCTGTAACCTGATTCCCCGTTTCTATGAAATCGAGGAAGGAGAGATCCGGATCGACGGGACGGATATCCGCAAGTATACCCGCGCGGGATTACGCCGCAACATCGGCATGGTCGCCCAGGACGTCTTCTTGTTCAACGGTACGGTCCGCGACAATATCCTCTACGGAAAACCGGACGCATCCGACGAGGAAATGATTGAAGCTGCGAAAAAGGCGGAAATCCATTCCTATATCATGAGCTTACCCGACGCGTACGATACGGAAGTCGGGGAACGCGGTCTCAAGCTTTCCGGTGGACAGCGTCAGCGCATCGCGATCGCGCGTGTTTTCTTAAAGAACCCGAAGATCCTGATCCTCGACGAAGCGACCAGCGCCTTGGACAATGTCACCGAGATCCAGATCCAGAAGTCCCTGGAAAAGCTCGCGGAAGGCCGCACGGTCTTAGTCGTCGCGCATCGCTTAAGCACGATCCGCCACGCCCAAAACATCTTCGTCATCACCGAGGACGGCATCGCGGAAGAAGGCACGCACGAGGAATTATTGGCGAAAAACGGGGTCTATAAAGAGCTCTCCGCGATTGCATAGAGTACTTCGTTTCGTGAAACTGTTGAACAGACTGGGGAATGTGTCGCTTAACGTGTCAAAGAGTTTCTTTACGGAATACGAGCAAAGGCCATTTGTGATGTACTCTTTGCATAATGTTTACCCAGTTTACACTGTTGTGATCGGAGCGTTTGATTTTGTCTGGATAACTAAATATGGTTTAGGAGAGAAAACCAATGAGTGAAAAAAGAGCAGCGTTCTATTATCGTGAAAATTATTATCTATTGCCTCAAGAATACTCGTCGATA
>CACZNO010000137.1 GCA_902782505.1 uncultured Erysipelotrichaceae bacterium
GATGCGGAAATCGAAAACCAGACCGTTACGATCCGCCGTCACGGACAAAGAGAATCCTTAACCATGGGCCAGGCGGAATTCTTTGCGGCGATGCACAAGGAAATCGACGACAAGGAACTGGCGAAAGTCGGATAGATCATGAAACGGATCCTGATCGTTACTTCCAACGCCAACAAGGTCAAGGAATTTAGGGAGATGCTGGAACCGCTGGGATACGAAGTCGTATCCCTGCGGGATCTGCACGACGACGAGGATGTTCCCGAATACGGAACGACGTTTGCGGAGAACGCCGTCATCAAGGCGGAGCACGGCATGAAGAAATACGGAGTTCCGGCGGTCGCCGATGACTCCGGTTTATGCATTGACGCCTTTGACGGAGGACCCGGCGTGCAAAGCGCGCGCTTTTTGGGACATGACACCCCGTATTCCTACAAGAATCAGGTCATTTTAGAGCGTCTGAAAGGCGAAACGAACCGCGGGGCACAATTCCATTGCGCCATCGCTTTTGCGGTCCCAGGGGCTCAAACGAAGGTATTTGAAGGAATTCTGCGCGGTAAGATCGCGGATGAAGCCAAGGGAAACGGCGGATTCGGATACGATCCGATTTTCTGGTATCCGCAATACGGGAAAACCGGCGGGGAACTGGTTCCTTCCGAAAAAAACGCCGTCAGCCACCGCGGAAAGGCCGTACGCAGGTTTCTGGAGTACTTCACGGAATATTCGAAAACGGAGAAAGAATGATTCACGTTGTTTTATATGAACCGGAAAAACCGGCAAACACCGGCAACATCATGCGCACCTGTATGGCAGCCGGAGCGATACTTCATCTGATCGAACCGCTGGGTTTTTACGTGGACGACCGGCATCTGAAACGCGCCGGCATGGATTATATCGAAGAGCTCGAATGGCATGTCCACCGGAATTGGGAGGCGTTTTGCGAAGCGTATCCGGGCGATTATATTTATGTGTCGCGCTACGGACAGAAATCCCATGACGAAATCGATTACACGAAGGAACCGGGAGATATTTTTCTGGTGTTCGGAAAAGAATCCACCGGTATTCCATACCAGATCATGAAAGACCATCTGGACCGCCAGATCCGGATCCCGATGGTTCCTTCCGCCCGCAGCCTGAACCTCTCCAACGCGGCCGGCATCGTCCTTTACGAAGTCCTGCGCCAGTTAGGGTATCCCGGCTTGTCCCGTACGGAAGTCATCAAAGGCGCGGATTACCGCGGCAATCCCGAATGAAAAACGATAGACTGTATAAAATTCTTTATGCGGCGCTGATCGTTTTTCATTTGTTTTTTCTTGCCGGCGAAGCAGTTTTCGGCATTCTGCTGATGCGGGTGGAAGGGTTTGACACGCTGATACGGATGGCGTCCGCGGATTATCTGCGATGGATATTTCCCGCGCGTCTGATCCTTTCCTATCTGGATCTTTCTCCTTACGGTTATGCGGCGGTCATTTATGACGCGATCGGGACCCTGCGCTGGGTCTGCGTCATGTTCACGGCGTTCTTCGGCATTGTCTCGGCGCTGGAAAAAGACCTTGCGGCATACCGGAAAATGAGATGGCTGCCGGTGAAGGAATTTACTCTCTGCGTTACGGGAGTATCGGTTCTCGGCTTGCTTTCCCGCAGCATCGCGGTGGAAATGATTTTACGCATGATCCGTATTATCGGCGGGGGTTTCTTATTGTCCGCGCTGGGTATGGGCATTGGCCTTATCAGGTCAATCCGGGATTATTTCCGTGCCCCATAGACAGATTTTTTGTAGCCGGAGCATGTGTATGTTATAATAATATTCAATGGAGGCGCGGTATGATTGAGAATTTGAACGACGCCCTCAGTATCATAGCGCTGAGCGGGCTTCTTCTTTATCTTCTGTATCTGGTACTACGCGGAATCAACTACCGGCGGCTGGAAAGACACATCCGCTCGGAACAGCGTTATTACAGACAATGGCTGGATGAAGAAGAACAGACGAAAGCGCTGACTATCGGAAACGGAGGAAATAAAAATGAACGGTAACGGTACGATGTTTATTATGTTGATCTTTGTGTTGTTTATGGGGCTGCAGATGTGGATGATCTCCAAGCAGAACAAGAAACAGCGCGCAAAGATGATGGAGTTTCAGGATTCTTTGAAGCCCGGAGACAAAATCATTCTGAACACCGGTATCTACGGAACGATCGAACAGATCGATGACCTTACGGCGCAGGTGCGGATCGCGGAAAACACGGTCATTAAAGTTGAACGCTATACGATCACCCGTAAGGAAGCCCCGGCGGAAACCTATCAGGAACCTGAAAACCCGGGCGAAGAATAATTAGCCATTTGGGGGAAGAGATATTCCCCGAGGGCGTATATTGTATTCATGTGGAAATACCTGCCGGATAAGGCAGACAAAAAATAATCAGTAAAAGGAGGAATAAGTAACTATGGGACTGGTTAAGGCAGTAGTAGGTGCAGCATCGAGCACATTCAATGATGGTTTTAAGGATTATTTCTATTGCGAAGCGTTGCCGAGCGACGTACTCATGTCCAAGGGACATAAGAGAAACCGCCAGAATCTTCTGAGCGAAGACAACAACATCATCACCAACGGTTCCGCGATCGCGGTCGCGGACGGTCAGGCAATGATGATCGTCGATCAGGGAGCAATCGTCGAATTCTGCGCGGAACCGGGAGAATATATTTATGATTCCTCCACGGAACCGTGCCTGTATGCCGGCAATCTCTTTACGGTATTGGGCAATGCGTGGGAAACGTTCAAGAAGCGTTTCGTTTACGGCGGTGAACCGGGCAAAGATCAGCGGATCTACTATTTCAACCTGAAGGAAATCACCGGGAACCGTTACGGCACGCAGAATCCGGTTCCGTTTACGGTCGTCGACAAGAATTCCGGTCTGGAATTAACGATCGGCTTACGCTGCAACGGAGAATATTCCTACAGACTCGTGAACCCGATTCTGTTCTACAAGAGTGTTGCGGGCAATGTTTCCGGTGAATATCGCAGAGAATTCCTGGATTCCACGCTCAAGAGCGAACTTCTGACGGCGTTACAGCCGGCATTGGCGAGATTAAGCGAAGCGGGTATCCGCTACAGTGCGATTCCGCTCCATGTCACGGAACTGACCGAATATCTGAATGATCTGTTATCCCCGAAATGGAGAGAAGGCAGAGGCATTGAAATCGTCTCCTTCAACATGAACAGCGTCAGCGCGTCCAGAGAAGACGAAGAAAAACTGCAGAACATGCAGATGGCGACGGCTCTTTCCGATCCGGCAAAGGGTGCGGGTTATCTGATCCAGGGTCAGGCAGACGCGATGAAGGAAGCGGCGAAGAACGAAGCGGGCTCTTTGGTCGGATTCGCGGGTATTAACGCGGCACAGGGAACCGGCGGAGCGAATGCGGCAAGCTTATACGGCATCGCGGCAGCGAACAAACCGGCAGAACCGGCTCCGGCAAACAGCTGGACCTGCCCGAAGTGCGGACATGTCTGCTACGATAATTTCTGCCCGGTATGCGGCGCTCCGAAACCGGCGGATAACACCTGGACCTGCGAATGCGGAGCCGTCAACGACGGAAATTTCTGCACCAAGTGCGGTAAGCCGAGACAGTAAGGTACTTTCCTGACTTAACCCGGTTTTCGTAACCGGGTTATTTTGAAAGGAGGCTCTGCTATGAGTGAAGTTTATGTGCGCGAGTACAAGTGTCCTGCGTGCGGCGCCGAACTGAAATACGACGGCAGCAGCGACAGTATGACTTGCGCGGCTTGTGGAAATTCCTTTTCGGTAGAAAATCTGCATTCTTACCAGGCGGCGTTAAACGGCTTGGAAAACAGCGAGATTGAAGACTGGGTATATACGCAGACAGGCGCGGAAATGAAGGACATGAAGGCATATTCCTGTCCGAGCTGCGGCGGTGAGATCGTATGCGAAAGCACAACCGCGGCGACTGAGTGCCCGTATTGCGGAAACCCGGCGATCATCGAAAAAGAAGTATCCGGTGTCTATGCGCCGGATGGAATCATCCCGTTTAAAAAGACCAAGGCGGAAGCGGTGGAAGCACTGAAGAAGTTTTATCAGGGAAAGACGCTTCTTCCGAAACGCTTTCTGACGGAAAGCCGCATCAACAATATTCAGGGCGTGTATGTGCCGTTCTGGTTATTTGACTGCGAAGCGGATGCGGACATGGTTTTTGATGCGACCAAAACGCGCAGCTGGGTCATGGGAGACACCGAGTATGTGAAAACAGATCATTACAAGATCGTCCGTTCCGGCAGCATCGGATTCTCGAAGATCCCGGTGGACGGGTCGACCAAAATGGATGATACGTACATGGAATCCGTCGAACCGTTTGACTATAAGGGAATGAGGGGATTCCAGGATGCGTATTTCTCGGGATATCTTGCGAACCGGTACGACGTGGAACCGGAGGATTGTCTGCCGAGGGTCAATTCCCGCGTACGGAACTCCGCCCAGGAGGCTGTCCGCCGAACCATCAGCGGTTACAGCAGCGTAACGCCGGTGCGCAGTCACATTGATATTACGAACAGCCGGATCCGCTATGTGTTCATGCCGGTATGGATTTTGAGCACGACCTGGAACCGGAAAGTCTACACCTTTATGATGAACGGACAGACCGGGGAAGTTGTCGGATCCTTGCCGGAAGATAAGAAGAAGGCAACTTTGATCTGGTTTGCGATTACCTTGGGAACGATGCTGTTAGGAGCTCTCGGAGTGAACTTCTTCATGGGAGGTCTCTTATGAGAAAACTTCTGAAATTGTTCCTGGTCTTATTCTGTGTGGGATTTACCGTATTGCCGGGATTATGCAGTATCAAGGCGTATGATGTATCCGACGGGTCGTATGTGATCGATGACGCGAATATTCTCTCTGCGGCGGAAGAACTGATGCTGGAAAGCAAGATCAGCCTGCTGAGGGTGAAACACAACTACGATATTGTCATCGTGACAAACCCTACGACCAACGGACAGTCGGCGATGGATTATGCGGATGACTACTATGACTACAACGGGTACGGATACGGCAGAAACCGTGACGGGATGCTGTTCTTAATCACGTTTAACGACAATGAAGGATACCGGACCTACTGGACCAGTACGACCGGATGCGGAATCGACGCGTTTACCGACTACGGCATTGATCTTCTGGGAGATGAAATCCGGCCGTATCTGTTGGACGGTGATTACTACAGAGCGTTCGACAAATATCTCGATTTGTGCGACGAATTCCTGGAAGAATACGAAAAAGGTACACCGTATGGTTACAATCATCCGC
>CACZNO010000138.1 GCA_902782505.1 uncultured Erysipelotrichaceae bacterium
ACGGTATTCCGCAGGCATCCTGCACCGGAAGGAAACCGTGCGCTCTTTGAAGAGTTCCCTGATATACGCAGCGAAAGGGATTCAGAAAACCGGCGAAAAAGATGTCCGTGTTTTATGTGAAAACCTTTTGTCTGCAGGGAAGATCACTTCGGTGAAGACGCGTCAGAAATTTGCGGAAACCGTAAAACTTCTGGATGCGTACAGCCCGTTAAAAGTATTGAGCCGCGGATACAGCGTCGTCTATGACGAAGAACAACGCGTTGTCCGATCCGTAAAAGAAGTAAAAGAAAAAGACCAATGGACCGTAAGACTGTCCGACGGGACAGTGAAAGCGGAAGTGACGGAGGTAACCGAAAATGAGTGAAGAAAAGAAAATGCGTTACGAAGACGCGCTGAAACGCCTGGAAGAAATCGTGGATACGCTCGAAGAAAACCGGGTTCCCCTGGAAGAGGCCATCCGTTTATTTGACGAAGGGTTAGGGCTGGTGCAGTATTGCGAAGGCCAGATCGAAGCGTTTGATGAAAAACTGAACGCGGTTTTGAAAGAACATAAAATCAAAGACGGGGAAGATCATGAACTTTGAGGATTATCTGCGTTCCCTGTATGACGCGGTGCCGAACCGCGCCGAAGAAGCCGAACTGTATTCATTGACCAACGGAGGTAAACGGGTCCGTCCGGAACTTCTTTTCAGCGTGCTCAAAGGCGCCGGTAAGAAGGAAGAAACCGGATATCCGTATGCGGCCGCTATCGAGATGATCCATACCTATTCCCTGATCCATGATGATTTACCGGCGATGGACAATGATTCGATGCGCCGCGGAAAACCCTCCAATCATATCGTTTTCGGAGAAGCGGAAGCTATTCTGGCGGGGGATTCCCTTCTGACAAAGGCTTTTAGGACCGCCGCCTTGCCGCATCGTTATGCCGCGGAAATCGTGCGGGAAATTGCGGAAGCTGCCGGTGATCACGGGATGGTATACGGACAGATCCTGGATTTACAAAACGAAAAACGCACGGATGTTTCCCTGGAAAGACTGGAAGAAACCGACCGTCATAAAACCGGAAAACTGTTGGCCTTACCTTTGGCTATCGGAGGTTATCTTACGGATCATACCGAAGATGTGCCTTTACTGAAGGAAATCGGAGAGACCATAGGACTCGCATTTCAGATCCAGGACGATATTCTCGATGTGACCTGTACGGAAGAAGAAATGGGGAAAAGCCTTTCGGACGCCGCGAACGAGAAAACGACTTACGTGTCCAAACTGGGACTGGAAAAAGCCAGGGAATATTGCGAAGAACTGTTTGAAAAGACGGAAAAACAGCTGGACAGCCTCCATTTTGACGCAAAATACTTACATGAAATGATCCTCAAGATCAAAAACAGGAAGAACTGACTATGAAAAAGGGGCGGGGACTTTTTTACATCAGCTGTATCAACTGGATGATATTGGTGCTGGCGTTATCCATCGCGGTTCCGTTATTGATCCGTCCGTTTTACTATGCCCATATCAAGCCTTACCATCTGGAAGAGGAATCAGGGTATACGGAAGCCCAGATCAAAGAGGCCTATGACGATATGATGGATTACTGCGTCTATGGGATCGGGGAGTTCAAAACCGGCGTCATGCCTTTTTCCGAAGAGGGGAAAGCGCATTTTGAAGACTGTGCGGTATTGTTCCGGATCGATTTCGCGCTGGCTTTGATTTCTGTTATCACTGCAGTTATTCTTACTGTTTATCAGCGTAAGAAAGGCATGATTCCTTTACGGTACGGGCATACGCCGCAATACTTTGCCGGGTATTTCCTCGGCGCGGGATTCTTATTGATCGGTATTTTGTGCGCTCTGGATTTTGATAAGGCGTTCGTTGTGTTCCATACGATCTTCTTCCCGGGCAAAACCAACTGGATCTTCGACTGGAACGACGATCAGATCATCCGGATTTTGCCGGAAGAATTCTTCCGCAACGCGGGGATCCTGATCGTGGCTTTACTGTTTACGGGATGCGCCGCATTGATTCTTTATGACCGCAGAAAAGTAAGGAATTCAACGAATTGACGCGTATTATATAACGTGGAACAATCCCTTCAAATGCGATAGAATAGTACTATGCTGGAAAACCTCTACATCAAAAACTTCGTACTGATCGATGAATGCTCGCTGGACCTGAAAGAAGGCTTCAGCGCTTTTACGGGTGAAACCGGCGCGGGAAAATCCGTGATGCTGGACGCCATTGCTTTATTATGCGGCGAAAGAGCTTCCGTATCGCAGATTCGCACCGGGACCGACAAATCCTTCATTGAAGGCACTTTCGCTGTCAGCGATGATTTAAAGCGTGAATTTGCGGAACTCGGATTTGAAGACGACTTGTTCGTGATCACA
>CACZNO010000139.1 GCA_902782505.1 uncultured Erysipelotrichaceae bacterium
AGAGAAGCTTCATAACTTCATCGTCCAGCGGCTTGAAGAACCGGCAGTTGATAATCGCGGCGTTGACGCCTTTTTCCTTACAGGCTTCTTCCGCTTTTTCAACGTTGGGTCCGTAGGCGCAGATGACCGGCACATCGGACCGCAGGGTTCCCGTTACTTCCCAGGAACCGACCCGGACAGTTTCGACAGTGTCGGGATCTGTTGGAATCTTCGTACATCCGCGCGGATACCGTAAGACAAACGGGTGTTTCTGCGCAAAAGCCGTATTTAGAAGTTTTTGGGATTCCGCCGCGTCTTTTCCCTGGGCGAGGATGATGTTCGGAAGGGAACGTAAGAAGGAAATGTCAAAGACGCCGTGATGCGTTGCGCCGTCGTTTCCGACGATTCCCGCCCGGTCACATCCGATGACGACCGGCAGATCCATCCGGCAGATGTCGTGGTTGATCTGGTCGTAGGCACGCTGTAAGAAGGTGCTGTAGACGCATAGGAACGGACGTTTTCCGGAAGCGGCGAGTCCGGCTGCCAGGGTGGCGGCGTGTTCTTCCGCAATACCGGTGTCAAAACTGCGGTCCGGGAATTCGCGGAAATAGTTTTCCAGCTTGGAACCGACCCGCATGGCCGGTGTGATACATAAGATATCCGGATTTTTTCGTGATAAGACGGAAAGATGATCCGCGATCACGGCACTCCAGGATTTTGTGCCGGGTTTCGGTTCCTTCAACAGCTTTCCGGTCTTTACGTCAAAAGGTTCGACTCCGTGCCACGCACCGCGCGTATCGTTTTCGCAAGGGGCGTAGCCTTTTCCTTTTTCGGTGCACACATGAACGACGACGGTATGGTCCTCGGCCTTTTCCTTGGCTGTTTCAAAAGCGTTGAGGAGGTCTTTCATGTTGTGGCCGTCGATGGGGCCGAGATAATCCAGTCCGAACTCCTCAAAGATGCCGCCGTTGACGACGAAATCGCGCAGGCTTCCCTTCATGTCGGCCAGACGCGAAAACAAGACTTTCCCGAAATTGGATTTCTTCAGACCGGTTTTCATGGATTGTTTGAACTCGGTATACAGCGAGCTGATCCGCAAGCGCGCAAAACCCTGCGTCAGAAAGCCGACGTTTTCGGAAATCGACATATGGTTGTCGTTGAAGACGATGATCATGCGGCGGTTTTCCTCGCCGATCTGGTTCAAAGCTTCCAGCGCCATGCCGGATTCCAGCGCGCCGTCGCCGATGACCGGAATCACTTCGTAGGACTCCTTGTCAAGATCGCGGGCGATGGCCATACCCAAAGCCGCGGATAAAGACGTGGAACTGTGTCCGGCTTCCCAGACGTCGTATTCGCTTTCCGCGCGTTTCTGGAATCCCGAGATCCCGCGGAACTGGCGTAACGACGAAAAGTCTTTGGCGCGTCCGGTCAGGATCTTGTGCACGTAGCACTGGTGACCGACGTCAAAGAAAATTTTGTCGTATGGCGCGTCAAACGCTTTATGAAGCGCGATCGTTAATTCGACAACCCCGAGGTTGCTGGCGAGATGGCCGCCTGTCTTCGAAACGGATTCGATCAGAAACCGGCGGATCTCTTCGGCGAGTTCTTCACACTCGCCGACGCTTAGGTCCTTCAGAAACGAAGGGTCCTTGATTTTTCTGATATCCATGGATTCCCACCTTCGTATCAGTAGTATAGCACGAAACCTTTTCAAACAGAAAAAGAGTTCCTGTCTCTACAGGAACTCTTAAGAATTGCGTTACAGGAATCAGAGAAGCTGCAGGCTCAGCGCGATCAGTAACTGCCCGATGTAATACAGAGACAGGTTCACGATGCGTAACGAGAACTTCGATTCCTTTCCGAACGTGTTCAGGATCAATACGATATCGCTGATCAGGAATAAGACCGCTCCGAGGGCGAACAGTTTCGTACACGGAGTGCCCAGGGTGAGGACGTTTCCGATCGCGACCGCGTTCATGATCATGATGGCGCCGAGATAGAACACGCCGAAGATTTTGAACGCTTTTTCCGCGGTGATCCTGGTAAAGATCCAGGCCATCAACCCCGCCGTCAAAACGATTCCGATCAGGATTTCCCACAATAAGGCTGTCGAAAGCTTCATGATGGCGAGAAGATAGGCGATATGTCCGGACAAAAATACCAGGATTCCTACCAGGAATACCAGTTTTCCCTTGTTTCCGACGACGTACCGCAGATTCAGCAGGACATCCGCAATCATTCCCAGAATCAAACCCGCCAGAATCGGCGCGGCGAGACCGGAATCATGACCGATCTTCCGGGACAGAAATCCCAGAACCACAAAGACTGCGGAAGCTAAGCCTTTCAGAAGGACCGCCTGTACGTATTTTTCGCGGTATTCTCCGATGATGAAGGCGGCCATGACGCAAAGACACAAAGCGCAGAGATAAAGATGTTGCATAAAAGCTCCTTTCGTTGTCGTTATCCAACGGTTTCCAAGAACCGGAAGACTTCTTCTTCTGTCGGAATGCCGGATCTTCCGCCCGGACGCGTGCACTTCAATGCGGCCGCAGCTGACGCAAACCGGATACAGGATTCCACGGAATCGTTTCGGGCATACCGGTGTAAAAATGCACCGTGGAAGACATCGCCCGCTCCGGTAGTATCCCGCACGTCAACGCGGTAAGCCGGGAAAGCGCGTAATTCGCCGTGCTCAAGAAGCACGCACCCTTTTTCGCCCAGCGTCGTGATGACGACGGAAGGACCGAAGGACGCGAAATATCGCAGATTCTCC
>CACZNO010000140.1 GCA_902782505.1 uncultured Erysipelotrichaceae bacterium
TCCGATCATCTGCGGATGTACATCGTACCCTGCCGCAAGGGAAACCTCTACAACGTAATCTGCGCGGAATGCGAAGAGGAAGGTCCGATCGACTGTGCCTATAACGGCGCGGTGGACGCCTGGAATCACTACCACCCGCGGAAACGCCTTCCCAAATAAAGAAAGGGAACCCGAGAGGTTCCCTTCTTTTTACTCTGTTTCCGTTGCCGAAGTTTCGGATTCATCGAAGAAGATTTTCAGAAGATCTTCATCACTCAGATAAAGAACCTGACGGATCGTCAAGAGCTCCCGGCGGGTGAAATCGCTGTGCCCTTTTCTTTTTCTCCAGAGCGTCGCCGGATCAATGTTCAAAAACGAAGCCAGCTGACCGTTGGAAATACGTTTTTCTTTCATCTTTTCCTTCAGATAAGCGTGATTCATGAGGTTCCTTCTTTCCACGAATAGTATATCATCTTGCGTTTCTGCAAGTATACAAAAATGAAAGTCCGGAGAGATTCTTTTTCTGTTTTATTGCAATTTCGCAATAGTTTTATATAATGAAATTGCCAACTGCTGAGGTTCACTTATGAAAATCAAAGACATTCTCGCTATTCGAAGAAAAGATCTCGGTTTAACGCAGGCGGAAATCGCCAAAGCCTGCAGCGTCAGCGAAGCCACGGTATCCCGCTGGGAAAAAGGCCAAATCGCGGACATCAAGCAATCCAAGATTCTCTCGTTATCCGAAATCCTGCAGATCTCTCCTGCCCTGATCATCGGGCATACGGAAACGGACGCCTACGGTCCTGTGACCCGCTCCTTCATGGAAGTGCCGTTATACGACGCGGTTTCCTGCGGAAACGGCCTTTTCGCTGAGGACACGATCCGCGATTACATTCCGGTACCCATACAGGGATTATCCGTAAACGCCGAGCACTTCTGTCTTTTCGCCCGGGGAGATTCCATGACCGGCGCCGGAATCGAGCCTAAGGACCTCCTGGTCTTCGAAAAGAATTCCGGCATCCAAAACGGACAGATCGGATGTTTCGTTCTGCAGGACGGGGAAATCGTCTGTAAGAAATTCACGCGGCAAAACGGCATCGTCCTTCTGCAAAGCGCAAATCCGGACTATGATCCGATCCTGATCGGGGACGATGACAGTGCGTTCACCTGCGCGGGAATCCTTCGAAAAATCATCCGGAATATCTGATTTCTGTTAGAATATAGACATGCAGGAATCGGAACTCTCCGTCGTATGGAGACCTTATATTTCCAAATTTACCACTGCCCGCTTCCGCGATCTGGACAAGGGATATTCCCTGCACTGCGGTCCGACCGCCATGTCCAATCTCGTTACCACGTACGCGAAGAGGTACGGTTTTAGTTCGGTCACATCGCTGGAACCGGAAGAGCTGTTCCGCAAAGTCGCCTCCATCGGGGCCAAGCGCTTAATCTTCTGGAACGGTCCCGCGATTCCGTTACTCGGAGGTACGATGGATCTGGCCGTGCCCTGGTATATCCGGGCGGTCTGGAAAGAATTCCGCCTCCCCGCTCCGCACATTTCCTTTCAGCGCCGCGCCACGGAGAAAAACCTCCTGACTTCCCTGAAAAAAGGCGCGATTCTGTATGTGGAATTACGCCATCATCCGAAATACGGAGAACATCACATCATTGTCTACGGCTGCCGGGACGACGGAATCACCGAACCGGTATACTACGCCGCGGATGGCTGGAGACCTATGGAAACGCTGTTGAAAAGCGAAGATTTCCGCCGTTCCTTCTATCACGAGATCCTTCCGGAACGCCCCTAGTTACGGGAAGAATCCGTTAAATCCCGCATCCATCCTTCAATCAGCTCATTCAGCTGATTTTTCTTTTCCTTATCGCACACGAAGGTCCAGTCCAGTTCCCCCGTTTCCATCATCGTATCCCACATCTTGACCGCAATACACAGGATCTCCGCTGCCTCCAGATTCTCTTCCTCGCTTTCGTAAAGATCAAACGGGAAAGATACCGAACGGATCTTCTGTTCCCTGACCAGTTCCAGAAGATTCCACACCGCGTTTCGAAGAGCGCTTTGATGTTTGGAATCCCGGATATGTTCCGGAATATCCATCCGGCATTTTCCGGTCTCCGGGTCGGCTTTCAATAACGGAAAAGCGGTGTCCGGCGCCTTGCAGGTCTGTACATTCAGTTCCGCGTCAAACGGTTTTTCAAAAGCCCGGATCCGGATCACCGAGTGCGGCGCGTAATCCCTTCCCCAGTTCATGCGGACGATTTCACGCAGCAGGAAAAACGGCTCCGCGGGATTGATGACGATTCCCGCGATGTTTTTTCCGCGCTCCGTAAACAGGCTTTGGAACAATTCGCGCAGGTGCACCGGCCGTAACGGAACTTCCCCGACCGTTTCCGCGCCTTTGGAGGTATAAACCGGGATCCAGTTTTCATTGTCGCTCGCAGCCACCAGAAAACCGTTTTCCTCTTCGTAAAACGGAACATACACTTCATCATTCCGTTCGTTCATCGCATCCAGCGTATCCAGGATCTCCATCACCGATTCCGGCGTACGTTCCCGGTTCCATTCGGCCACGGCCGTTTCCAGTTTCAGTTTCAGGGGAATGATGTCGTATATCACGCTTGGCACCTCCTCAATATCCTTTCAGATAATAATCGTAGGAGAGATTCCGGTAGCCGTCAATCTTTTCTTTCATTTCTGCAAGTCCTTCGCTGATGCGCCCGTAACCTTCCGTATACGGATCGATATACCGCCTCTTCGCGTCGATTTTCAGCCATCCGTCTCCGGTTTGTTTCTCCGCCGATTTTTCCACCCGCGAAAATCCGCCGAACTTCTCCCACTCCCGCAGGATTTCCGGATCGGATTTTAACCGCGCGATCACTTCCGGTTCCGTCGTCCAGAGATCTTCATAATTTAATACGCGCCGATTCATCGCTTTCCTTAAGATTCCCGCCAGATATTCCATCGCGTAGCGGTCTTCATCCTGGCTGTAGATCACCGAATTGACCAGAGCCTTTTCCGCAAACGAACGCGCGTTTTCAAGATCATGAAACACCAGTTCCGGTTCCCCGTATTCGTTGGTGCCGACCGTCAAATCCCGGTAAAACCGCACGCAGTCTTCCAGGGTGCCGGTATGAAAATTCAAAAAGTTTCCGAGGGTATATTCCAGCCGGTCCGCGGACAAACGCCCGGACGGATTGTCGGCGACGGGATATTGATGATAATCCGCCACCTCCGCAACGGAAATTCCTTCCCGGTCCAGCACCGCCATGATTTCTTTTGATTCGCGGATCATTTTTTCCGTTTTCTCTTCGGTGGATTCCTGGGTCAGATGATCCCCGTTCAGAAAATCGACGACATGGGCGAACACCGGGGTCGATATATCATGAAAAAGACCCGCCAGAGCCTGACGGATATCGCGGGTGAAATGCCAGATGATATACGCGACGCCGACGCTGTGATCGTACCGGGAATAGGGTTTCAAATCACAGTAAAGCGGGAAGGAGGTATACTCCAGCCCGCAGTTCATTCCCACATCTTTTAAGCGCGCCAATGCCGGCGTATGCGCCAGTTCCCGCAGTAAACCGGGCACCTCGTCCGTATAGATTTCGAACAGGGCCTCATTTACCGGCGGAAGTTTTCTCATGAAGTCTCCTCTCGGTGCGGGTCGGACGCGTTTTTTTCTGCGCTTTTTCTTTCTTTTCCTTCTTCGGCTCGCCCGCAATTTCCACGATCAGTTTATCTCCCTTGGCATCCTTGACCCGCACGTATTCCCCGGCGGGGATGCCTTTGTGTTTGATGTCGGTCGCTTTCCAGGTGTTCTTGAGCACGGAAACCGTACCCGCTTCGTAACGTCCGATTTCCGTTTCCACCAAGCCCAGCTGTCCGATCAGCTTTACGCCCGGACTCTCGCGGACCGGTTCAAACCGGAACGGGTTCTCCGTTTTTCCGAACAGGATAAATGCCGCGGTGAGAACTCCTCCGAAACAAAGCAGCTGGATCAGCGGGTCCGCGTGCAGCACCGCCATGAAAAAACCCGTCAGAGCCGCCGCGCCGAAAATCGCCGAATACCGGATCTTGGAAGAATCAATGTACGCCAGAAGCCCGGCGCCGGCCAATACGATCAGCCATATTCCCGTCATTTTTTCTCACCGCCCAACGTTTGTAATATTATATTCATTTTCTCGAACGGATGAAAAGATTCCGCGGGGCCAAATACGCAAATTCCGCTTTCCGCCGTTACTTTTCGAATCACCTTAGCGAATTCCCGGACGTCTTTCACCGTTGTCTTCAGGATCCTCTTCCGTTCTTCCTTCTGTTTTTCATACGTCGTATCTTCAAAGGACTGATAGTCGCTCCAGATCATTTTCTGCGCCGGGCTCAATACCGGTTCCATCGCTCCGATCGTACCGATGATGTACGGGGAAATATCCTCGTCAAATTCTTCGAGATACTGTGCGCTCTCCAGAATTTCCCGGTACGAGTTTTCCGCGTCGGGATCCCGGTATGTCCAGAAAACGGTATTTCCGGACGCGCTCACGGAACACCCGGTCCCGTACGCTCCGCCTAAATCCCGGATCTTTTTCCAGAGATACCCCAGCGTCAGGATCTGCGAGGCAACCTGCATTCCCGCATGGTACGCAAACCCTGCGGCTTTCAGATTCGCCCCGAGCGCGATATACGATACACCGGAAGGAATCACTACGCCTTCCGTTTTACGCTCATACAGCGGATAGGACGCGATTTCATCAAACGGCGTTCCGTCTTCCCATAAGTCGATCACGTTTTCCGCAAATTCCGGCATCCGGTTTCCCACGCAGCTGGCGCACAAGCGGGAT
Source organism: uncultured Erysipelotrichaceae bacterium (assembly GCA_902782505.1). Taxonomy (GTDB): domain Bacteria; phylum Bacillota_I; class Bacilli_A; order Erysipelotrichales; family Erysipelotrichaceae; genus RUG11872. The sequence goes on from CACZNO010000140.1 coordinate 4,831, forward strand.
TTTACATACACCGTTTCGCGCATGTATTTCTCGAAAGAACGCAGTCTTTCCAGGAATTCGTCAAAGTGTTCCCGGTAACGCAATAAGTTCCGGTAAAACGCGTAACCCTGGATTTCCTCGTTGGCTCTTCCTCCCGAAGAAGAGGAAGCCAGGATCCGGCTTGCGGCATACGCGTCGCCGCTTTCCGTAAAGGAGTATTTCGCCCCCTCGATCAGCTGTTCGATCCTGACGCGGATTTTTTCTTTATCCCAGACCGTCTTCCGCAATACCTCTTCGATCAGCTCCGTAACTTCCTTTCCGCTGCGTTTCAATAAGCTTACGGATAGCTGGAAACGCACCTTCGTCCTTTGCGGATCGGCGGCGATGCCGGAAACGACCGTGGTCATGCTGAAGCGTCCGGTATACCGCCGGATACGCTCTTTCAGTTCCGTGACGTCGTTTTTTTCCGTCGGAAGATTGGTGTAAAGGCTCCGCAAAACCGACAGGTATCCCAGTTCTTCCGCCTTCAGATCCGACACGTCAAAATACAGATTGAGATAACAGAGATCCTCGGACTGTTCCTCGTATAACCGCACGTTAACGCCCTTGTACGAGGTTAAAACGCTCGGATAGTATAACGGCTCCTCCGAAATATCTTCGACCGTCAGATGCGGCAATTTCGCCAGATTCTCCGGACTGTCCGGGAGGCTGACAAACTCTTCCAGAGATTCCGTGCGTGCGCTGATCTCTTCGATCTCCGCCTCCGTCATCCCTGCGCGGATCCGTTCAAGGCGTTTCTTTTCTTCGTCTTTGATTTCTTTCGCCCGGGTCTTGGATGGGATCACCCGCACCGCCGCGACGCCTTCGAGATCCCCGAAAACCTCCTTCAGGCATTCTTCAAAGAACCCTTCCGCGAGTTTTTCCCGCAAGCGGTCATATAAACCGTTTTCGCAAAGATAAAGCGCCGGATCGGTCCCGTAGATCCAGGACCGTAACGCGCCGCGCGCATGAATCAGTCCGGCGGGCTCCTTGACTTCCCGGTTACGGAATTCCAGGCGGTCGATCAAAGCCCGGATCTTCGCGTGCGGCAATCCTTCCTCCGCGGTTTTCCGCATCAGTTCATAAAAATCTTTCTCGGCTTCGTCAAACTTTTGAGGATCCATATTGCGGATCGCCGCGGCGACATACGGATACCGCATTTCGTCCATCACGGTAAATTCCGCGTCTTTTCCGTATCCCTTCTCCAGCACCATCTTCATAAGCGGCGCGTCCTGCGATTCCGTCAGAACCGTTCCGATTAACGATAACGCCGCGAGTTTTTCCATATCCAGGTATGTCCCGGCTACTTTTCCGATCCCAAGGCACGCGGAAGTCTTTTCCTCCTCGTCGTCGGAAATCGGATGCACCACCGCAGAACACACATATTCCCGGGGCTTGACTTCTCCGTAGGTCCAGTCTTTTTCCTTGCGGCCGAACTTGGAAAAATACTCCCGGTCCATGTATTCCAGCGTGCCTTCCGCGTCCAAATCCCCTTCCAGCCAGATTTTCGCGTGCGAAGGATGATAAAACCGTGCGTGCGTACGCACAAAATCTTCGTAGGTCAGATCCGGGATATATTTAGGATCCCCGCCTGAATTGAACCGGTACGCGCAGTCCGCATACAAAAGACGGTTCAGTTCGTTGGTGAGGGTTTCATCCACGGAATCAAACGCGCCTTTCATCTCATTGTAGACAACACCGTTATATAACAGTTCCCCGCTTTTCGGGTCGGTTTCATAATGCCATCCCTCTTTTTCGAAGATCCTTCTTTCCGTGTAGATCCGGGGACAGAACACCGCGTCCATATACACCGCGAGAAGATTCATGAAGTCTTTGTCGTTGCGGCTGGAAAACGGATATACCGTCTTATCCGGGAACGTCGCCGCGTTCAGATAGGTCTGTAAGGAACTCTTCATCAGCTGGACAAACGGATCCTTCACCGGGTACTTCATGGAACCGTTGAGCACCGAGTGTTCCAGAATATGAAACACTCCCGTATCGTCAAACGGCACGGTCTCAAATGCCGCCGCGAACGTCTTGTTGGAATCTTTGGTCTTGAGCCAGCACACTTCCGCTCCGGTTTTCTCATGCGTGAACTCGATCAGCGTCACGTTTTCCTTCAGTTCCCGGACCCGCGTCACGCGGAATCCGCTGTAGATTTCATCTGTCTTCATCTTCGCAAATCTCCGATGAATATATTATACTTGTGATTCAGAAAAAAAACTTCTATCATTAAACAAGACAAGAGGATTCTTTATGGAAACAGTACTGCACTTTCTGGAAAACGTGAAAATTTATGTCGTACAGCCTTTCGCCGTCGTTTTGGAGCTGATCGGCGCCGGCATTCTGATCTTTTACGCCGTCAAGGCCTTCTTCAGCTGGCTTCATCATGAAGACGATGTCCGTCTGGAACTCGGGGAAGGAATCTCCCTGGCCCTGGAATTCAAGATGGGCGCCGAAGTATTGAAAACCGCCGTCGCGGAAACCTGGAGTGAACTCACGATCCTGGCGGCCGTCTTCGGAATCAGAGCCTTAATGTCCTTATTGATCCACTGGGAAATCAAGCAGGAGAAAAAGGAAAA
>CACZNO010000141.1 GCA_902782505.1 uncultured Erysipelotrichaceae bacterium
CATCGACGAAGACGCCATCGCGTACGAAATGAAGCGCCGTCAGGGAAATCCCGTTATTTCCACAGCCCGCAGAGAACCGGACGAGGTACGGATCGTATCCGGCGTGTACAACGGCTATACCGAAGGGACGCCTGTCACGATTCTGATGGAAAACCGGGATACGCGTTCGAAAGATTACGTAAATCCGGCGGATCATCCCCGGCCCGGACATGCGGATTATACCGGAAATGTCAAGTACCGCGGGTTTGAAGATCCAAGAGGCGGAGGACACTTCTCCGGCCGCCTGACCGCGCCGATCGTGGCTGCGGGAGCCATCTGTAAGTCCTCCTTGGAACAAAAGGGCATCCGCATCGGATCCCATATCCTGGAAATTGCGGGAATCCGGGAAGAGGGCTACGATCTTCTTCATCCGGAAATCCGGACCTGGAACGGGGAATTCCCGGTTCATGACGAAGAGATCCGGGAAAAGATGATTGAAGCGATTCTGGACGCAAAAAGCGAAAAGGACTCTGTCGGAGGGATCATCGAAACAGCCGTTCTCGGGGTCCCCGCGGGAATCGGGGAACCCTGGTTTGACTCCCTCGAAAGCGAACTGGCGCATATCCTGTTTTCGATTCCCGCCTGCAAGGGCGTGGAATTCGGAAGCGGCGCGGAGTTCGCACGGATGAAGGGCAGCGAAGCCAACGATCCTTTCCGGTACAACGCCGGAAAAATCGAAACCGTCACCAACCATAACGGAGGCATCAACGGCGGGATCTCCAACGGAATGCCGATCGTGTTCCGCACCGTATTCAAGCCGACGCCTTCGATCGGGAAACCGCAGATGACCCTGGAGAGATCTTCCGGGGAGAGAAAGGAACTGGAGATTCACGGAAGACATGACCCGTGTATCGTACCGCGCGCCTTACCGGTCCAGGAGGCGGTGAGCGCCATCGTATTGACGGATTTATTGACCAGAGTATACGGAAATTACTGGTTGGGGGAGGCATTATGAGACTGGGATTGATCGGACATCCGCTGAAACACAGCTGGTCCCCGGAGATTCATTACTATCTGATCGGGGAAGAATACGCGCTTTATGACCTGGAAGAAAAGGAACTGGAGAACTTCCTGTTCCGGGAAGAATTCGACGGAATCAACGTCACGGCTCCCTACAAGAAAGCCGTCATTCCGTACCTGGATGATTTGGCGCAGACGGCGGTCAAAGTCGGGGCGGTCAACTGTATCGTCAAGGAAAATGGAAGACTGATCGGCTATAACACCGATTTGGCCGGTTTATCCGCCATGATCGGCGCACACGGCACCGATCTGAAAGGAAAAAAGACGGCGATCCTAGGCACCGGCGGGGCGTCCATGGCGGCGCTTCATGCGGTGAAGGAACACGGCGGGATCCCGGTACGCGTAAGCCGTCATCCGGGACCGAACGAAATCTCCTACGCGCAGATGTATGAGGACGCGGCTTCTTTCCGTTTCCTTATCAATGCGACGCCGGTGGGATTGTTCCCGAATTCGAACGCAGTTCCGTGCGATTTATCGAAATTTCCGCATCTGGAGGGCGTGATCGATCTGGTGGCCAATCCGCTGAGGACCCATCTGGTCCAGGAAGCCGCAGAACGCGGAATCGATGCGTACGGAGGGCTGGAGATGCTGGTGGCCCAGGCGTTTGAGGCGGATAAGCTGTTTACCGGAAAACTGCCGGATCCGTCCCGGATCCACGGATGCCTTCAAAGCCTGATCCGGGCCAGACGCAACATCGTGATCATCGGTATGCCGGGAAGCGGGAAATCGTCGATCGGGAAGAAATTTGCCGAAGCGACCGGACGTCCGTACATAGATTTCGACGAGGAGATCAAGGAGGAAACCGGTCTGACCATTCCGGAATTCTTTGAACGATACGGCGAAGAGGCGTTCCGGGACAAGGAAACCGAAATCGCGAAACGCTACAAGGATTTCCGCGGGATCGTCATCATCACCGGCGGAGGAGTTGTCAAACGCGAACAGAACATGCGCTTTTTGAAGGAAAACGGCCTGGTTCTCCGGCTGGACAGAGACCTTCAGTTATTGGAAACCGGTAACGGAAGACCCTTATCGTCCGGAAAGGAAGATCTTTTGAAGATCTACGAAGAACGCAAGGACCTGTATGAGAAATACAGCGATTTCCGGATTCCCAACGATGGAAGCGAAGAAGATACAGTGCGCGAAATGATGCGCGTTACGGGAGATTAAGACATATATGATCATTACACTAAAGAAACGAACGCCTCAATCCGAGGTCGACCGGCTGATCGAATCCTTTGAAAGACAAGGATTACGGGTACACTTCAGCGAAGGCGAAAACTTCAACGTCATCGGTTTGGTCGGGGACGCGACAAGATTATCCGAGCGGGACATTCTGGCGAATGAATGGGTCGCCAACGTTCAGCGTGTCGGCGCGCCGTACAAACTCGCCAACCGCATGTTCCATCCGGAGGATACGATTGTCGACGTCGCCGGAATCAGGATAGGGGGACACGAGAAGATTGCGATGATTGCGGGTCCCTGTGCGGTGGAAGGACTTGATGAAATCGTGGAAGCCGCCAAGGAAGTCAAGGAAGCCGGCGCGGGATTATTGCGGGGAGGCGCCTATAAGCCGCGTACTTCACCGTATTCGTTCCAAGGGCTGGGATATGAAGGAATCAAGGACATGGTGAAAGCCAGAGAGATCACCGGATTGCCGATCGTATCCGAACTGATGAGCGCCGACAAGATCGATGAATTCGCGGAAAATGTGGACCTGGTTCAGATCGGCGCCCGCAACATGCAGAACTTCGATCTTCTGAAGGAGGTCGGACGGCTTAACAAGCCCGTATTGCTGAAACGCGGAATGTCCGCGACGATCGAGGAATGGATCATGGCTGCGGAATATATCATGGCTTCGGGGAATCCGAACGTCATCTTCTGCGAGCGCGGTATCCGCACGTTTGAAAAATACACCCGCAACACGCTGGATCTTTCCGTGGTGCCGATTTTGAAGGAACGCACGCATCTTCCGGTCATCATTGACCCTTCGCATGCGACGGGGGACTGGAAATACATCGAACCGGTGTCTTTGGCGGCGATCGCTGCCGGCGCGGACGGTTTGATCATCGAAGTGCATCCGCATCCGGAATGTGCGTTGAGCGACGGCGCGCAGTCGCTGAAACCCGCGAAGTACGCGGAACTGGTGAAAAAAGCCCGCATGGTTGCGAGGGCTGTAGGAAGAGATCTGTAGAATGGTCGTAACGGTCGGACAGAAAACAACCGGCAGGTCCTGTGTCCGTATACCGGCGGGGAAATCCGTATCCCACCGTGTTTTGATTGCGGCTTCGCTGGCGGACGGCGTTTCCCGGATCGAAAACCTTTCGAACTGTGAAGACGTAAACGCGACGATCCGGTGCCTGGGCAAAGCCGGGACAACGATCATCCGCAAAGATGAAGTAACGGAAGTGCGCGGCGCCGTACCGGCCAAATGCCGGAAAGATCTGGTGCTGGATGCCGGGGAGTCCGGCAGCACTTTACGTTTCCTGATTCCGGTTTTATCTTCGGATGCCCGCAAGACGATCTGGACCGGCGGCGGAAGGTTAATGGAGCGTCCGTTAGCCGTCTATGAAGATATCTACCGCCGTCAGGGCTGTCTTTTTGAAAAAGAGGGAAAGAACCTGACGGTCAAAGGAAAACTGAAACCCGGCGTCTATACGGTGCCGGGGGATGTTTCATCCCAGTTCATTACGGGATTACTGATGATTTTACCGACGCTGGAAGAAGACTCGGAAATCCGGATCCTGCCTCCGTACGAATCTTCTTCGTATGTGCGCATGACGGAAAACGTTTTGAAACTGGCCGGCATCCGCATCGAAGACGAAGGCCTTACCATCCGGATTCCCGGGAAACAGGTCTACAAACCGTTTGAAACGTCCGTACCCGCGGATGATTCGGCGGCAGTGTTTTTCGGGGTTTTGGCGGCGTTATGCGCATGTGAAGTGCACCTCAAAGGCGTCGCGAAGGATTCCGATCAGGCGGATCATGTGTTTTTGGAAATACTGGAGCGCGCCGGATGTACGGTCACGGAAACCCAAAAAGGCTATGCGGTTTCCGGAACCGGATGCCTGAAGCCGCTTCATGAAGATCTTTCCGATTGCCCGGATCTGGGACCGGCGCTGTTCGCTTTGGCCGCGATGATTTCGGGAGACTCCGTATTCACCGGCGTCAAGCGTCTTCGCTACAAGGAATCCGACCGCATTGCGGCGATGAAGGATGAACTGGCGAAGTTCGGGTGCGTGATGGAAGATACGGAAGATACCGTGACCGTTCACGGGGGAACCGTAAGAAGTCCGTCCGAAGATCTGGACGGACATGGGGATCACCGGATCGTCATGGCGTTATCGGTGTTGGCGGTTTGCGTGAAGAAACCCGTGCGGATCCGCGGCGCGGAGGCAGTGACAAAGAGTTTTCCGGATTTTTTCCACCGGCTGGAAAAAACCGGTACGGAGGTGAAGCGCGATGATTAGTCATACCGCAAAAATCACGATTGTAGGATTGGGGTTGCTCGGCGGAAGTTACGCCAAGGGCTTTTTTCAGGCCGGATATCCGGTATACGGAATCGACATCGACGAAAACGCGGTCGAATACGCCAGGAAGATGCACTGGGTAAAGGATGCGTCTATGGATCCGGCGTTCTGCGAAGGAAGCGATATCATCATTTCCGCGCTGTATCCGCATACGTTTATTCAATGGGTGAAAGAAAACCAGGCGTATTTCAAACCGGGCACGGTTTTGACCGATGTCACCGGGATCAAGCGGGAAGTCATTTCGGAGATCGGATCGTTTTTACGCAAGGATGTCGAATATATTGCGTGCCATCCGATGGCCGGAAGGGAATACAAGGGAATCCGTTACGCGGACTGCAGCCTGTTTAAGAAAGCCAATTTCATCATTGTTCCCTCCAAGGAGAATACCGAACGCGCAATCGGGGTTGCGGAGGATATCGCGAATATCCTGAAGTTCCGCAAAGTATCCATATTGAGTCCCGAGGAACACGACCGGGTCATCGGGTTTGTGTCCCAGCTGACCCACGTGATCGCGATTTCCCTGATGAATATCGGAGAAGATCCGAAACTGGTGGATTACACCGGAGACAGTTTCCGTGATCTGACGCGGATTGCGAACATCAACGAGGATCTCTGGCCGGAATTATTCATCTGCAACAAGGATGTCCTGACCGAAGAGATCGACCGTTTAATTGCGAAACTGAAGGATTACCGGGACTGGATCGAAAACGAAGAGACGGAAAAGATGCGCGCGGGAATGATCGAAGCTTCGGAGCGAAGAAAACTCTTCGGGAGGAAATAACATGAAATTCATGGTGATCAACGGACCGAACCTGAATATGGTCGGTATCCGGGAACCGTCGGTTTACGGAAAGAAGACGTACGGGGAACTGTTGAAGATGATACGGGAAGAAGCTGCGCGGCAAAACGACGAAGTCACGCTCCTTCAATCCAATCACGAAGGAGACCTGGTGGATTGGATCCAAAGAGCGTATTTCGACGGATACGACGGAATCGTGATCAATCCCGGCGGTTATACCCATACCTCGGTTGCGATTGCGGACGCGGTGAAAGCCATTGCGCCGTTGCCGGTCGTGGAGGTGCATATTTCCGATGTGGAAAAGCGCGAAGAGTTCCGGAAGATCTCGTATCTGCGTCCGTATTGTCTGGCAACTTTCGCAGGGTACGGATTCGACGGATATCTGATGGCGATGCGGCGCATCAGGGAACATTCCGGCGCATAAAATCTTGGAGAAACCAAACGTTTTCTTGAATTATGAAAACGCTTCCCCGTATAATAAGAAAGGTTGATTTTCATTCGTATACGGGGTTTTTTATGGATAAACTGTTTATTTCTTTACTGCCTCCGCTGGTCGCGATTCTGTTCAGTCTGAAGACCAAGGAAGTTAACATTTCATTGATCGCGGGTATTTTTGTCGGTGCGCTTCTGTATACGGGATTTCACCCGATCGGAGCGGTTTCCCTGATCTTCTCCATCATGAGCGAACGCATCGGGGCCAATGTCACGGTGCTGGCGTTCCTGATTCTGTTGGGAATGCTGGTGACGGCTTTGAATCAAAGCGGCGCGACCGAAGAATACGCGCGCTGGGCAGGAAGAAAGCTCACGACCCGCCGGCAGACTCTTCTGGCGACGGCGGTGCTGGGCGTAATCATTTTCATCGACGACTACTTCAACTGTCTGACGGTCGGAACCGTTATGCGTCCGATCACGGACCGCAACCGGATCTCCCGGCAGAAGCTTGCGTATATCATTGACTCCACGGCGGCGCCGGTTGTTATTCTGGCTCCGATTTCCTCGTGGGCAGCCGCGGTCGGAAGCGCGCTTCCGGCAGGCTCGAAAATTGACGGATTCCAGTTATTCATGAAGACGATTCCCGCGAATTACTATGCGTGGTTCTGTCTTCTGGTAGTCTTCCTGACGACGGTTCTGTCCGTGGATTTCGGGAAGATGCGCAAATACGAAGACGCGGCGATGGAGCGGGATATCCAGATGGAAATGGAAATCACCCGTGACGGAAACGCGGAAGTTTACGATTTGATCCTGCCGGTGCTGGTACTGATCGTTTCGTCGGTTTTAAGCATGCTGTATACCGGCGGTATTCTGGAAGGGAAGACGATCGCGGCGGCGTTTGCGGACTGCGATTCCGCGTTATCGCTTTGTATCGGCGGCATTGTGACGATGGTGTTTACCGCGGCTCTGTATCTGCCGCGTAAGATCGTAACGCCCAAGACCTACATGGAAGGTTTGACGGACGGCTTCAAAAACATGGTTCCGACAATTCTGATCCTGACGTTTGCCTGGACGTTAAGCGGTATCTGCAGTTCCGAATATCTCAATACCGGCGGAGCGGTCAGCTATGTGATCACCCGGTTGAATATTCCGATGATGGTCCTGCCGGCGATCTTCTTTGTCATCGCCATGCTGCTGGCGCTATCGACCGGCACCTCCTGGGGTACGTTCGCGATTTTATTGCCGATCTCCGTTTCGATTTTCCAGGATCAGCTGACCCCGTATCTGGTGTTTACCGCGGCGGCTGTCTTAAGCGGAAGCGTATGCGGCGATCATCTGAGCCCGATTTCAGATACGACGATCATGAGTTCCACCGGGGCCGAGTGCAACCATCTTCAGCACGTGGAAACCCAGGCGCAATACGGAGCCATCGCGGCGATCGGCGCTTTGGTTTCCTATCTCGCGGCAGGTATTACTTCGAATGCCTGGATCGGAACCGTCGCCGGACTGGTGCCGATCGGAATCTTCTTTGTCTATCTGTACGCACATAACCGGGAACCGGACATCTAAAACAGGAAAAGATATCGCGGAGATATCGTTTTTCTTTAATTCAAAATAGAATCCTGTACGTAATAATTTTGTGCCGGAACCGGAAATTCGAAGTATAATAAATATGGCGTATTACACGTGCATATCATAATGGAGGAATGCAGTATGGTTAAACTTGTGAAGAGAATTCTTCTGGGATTTCTGTCACTGACTTTAGTGATGTCATTGATTGTTTCGTTATCCCCGAAAGCCGGAGCTGTCGATACGGTGGATCCGGAAAAGAATGCGGAAACAATCAGCGGGAGTGATCCGGTTTCGGAAATCGAGGGAAGACAGTTAGCGGATGATCTGGATGAAAACACCGGGGAAACGGTATATCATGTGGAACCGCTGTACCGTGATTTGATCACAGAAGAAGAACTGGCGCAAAGACTTAGAAAAGCGGCAGAAGCAGAAAAAGCGGAATATAGTGAAAACGCCACTGTCCCGTTTTATGCGACTCTGAATTCCGCAGCGAAGTATTTAAAGAACCAGATGATTGCCAGGAAGACGGAAGTTACGTTCTTGTTCCCGCTGAACAGTGCCTACGATAACATCGACATTCTTGAGGCGGCGCAGGAGTACACGGAATCCGGAACCGGCAAGTCCGGCGACGCACTGCGTTGGGGAAAAATCGGATGGAGCTATGATCATTCAAAGGATGTGAATGAATACGGTAATACCTGTTACAAGTACACGTATACCTTCCTTTGGACAACGACCAATGCGCAGGAAACGGCTTTAACCAATAAAGTGGACAGTGTCATGAGTTCCCTGAATTTGTCCGGGAAAACAGAGACGCAAAAAGTGAAAGCGATTCATGATTACATTTGCGATCATGTGGATTATGATAATGAACACGTTGATCAGGGAGATGATTACCCGTTACAGTTCTCGGCTTACGCGGCAATGTGTAAAGGTTCGGCGGTCTGTCAGGGATATGCAATTCTGTTCTATCGCATGTGTAAAGAAGCCGGTCTCAGCGTCCGTGTGATTACCAGCGCACGTCATGCCTGGAATATCGTTAAAGTCGGAGATGTTTATTACAATGTTGATACAACCTGGGACGGTGGAGATTCGACGACGTATTATGATTACTATATGAAGGGCATGCGTGATTTCAACCAGTTCGATCATATCCGTGAGAATCCTTATGATACGTACGAATTTGAACAGGCATTCCCGATGGTAAAAGACAGTAAGATGAATTTGGCAAATATCACCCAGTCTTACAGCGATATTGACGGTACCAGCCGTACTTCGAAATCAACGGGAAAGCCGAAAGTCCTGATTTTCGGAAAAATCCAGTCCAAATCGGCAACCGGAAAACTTCTGAAACAGTTCAGCGATTATGACTTGAGCAGTATTAATATCTATGCGCTTGATTTCTACGAAAATTATCACGACAGTGTTGAAGAGTTCAGAGACGCAACGTATTTTAAAGGGATTACCTATATTGCGGATAACGGCGAAGTCTTCGATAAAGTGGGCGCTTATCTGCAGCATTGCGGCTATAATGATTCCTTAGTTACGGAACTGGATGTGTTCTTCATTGACCAAAACAATAAGATTCAGGATTACCGTGTGGGTCTTACCAGTTTTGAATTGCTGCTGGATCTGATTAAACAGCAATTGGGAGTTACGATCGGTTATGCGGCACCGAGAATTATTGAACAGCCTTCCACATACAAAGGGAACAAAGGAGGAATCGCAGTATTCGCGGTCGATACCAGGGGACAGGGACCGCAAACCTTCCAGTGGTATTACCGTAAGAGCGCATCCGGAACCTGGACAAAATCCACAATGGATGGTGCAACCAGGGATGAATTCTGGGTGGAAGCAGTCGCGGGACGTCACGGGTATCAATATCGCTGTGCTGTTTCCAACGACTACGGCACTACCTACAGCAATATCGTATCTTTGTATATCAAGCCAAGTATTACCGTACAGCCGGAAAGCGTAAGAACCCTCTATGGTAAAAACGTCACGTTTACCATTAAAGCCTCTCCTGTCAAAACGTATCAGTGGTACTATCGTACCTCTTCGAGCGGGACATGGAAAAAATCAACGGCTGCTGACGCGACAACAAACACCTTCACAGTGTCCGCCATCAAAGAACGTAACGGATACCAGTATCGCTGTATTATTACCAATGAAGCGGGCAGTGTCACCAGTAATGCCGCGACCCTGACAGTAACAACGGAACCGGATCCGGTGATTACGGAACAGCCCCAAAGTGTTACCGCAAACGAAGGCGAAACTGTGAATTTCACGGTAAAAGCGAATAATGCGAAGACCTATCAGTGGTACTATCGTAAGAGTACAAGCGGATCCTGGGCAAAATCCACAGGAACCGGTGCGACGACGGATACCCTCACTGTCACCGCACAGGACGCGAGAAACGGTTATCAATACTACTGCAAGATTTCCAATACAGCCGCCAGTCTGAACAGTGATACGGTTACTTTGACCGTTAATCCGTTGTCGAAGCCTTCTATTACAACACAACCGGCAGATGCAACTGCGAATCTGAATTCAACTGTGACATTTACCGTGGAAGCTTCCCGTGCGAGATCGTACCAATGGTATTATCGGACGAGTGCGACCGGAAACTGGGCAAAATCTACCACAACCGGTGCGACAACCAAGACATTAACTGTCAAGGCAGAAAAGAAGCGTAACGGTTATCAGTATCGCTGCGTAGTTAAGAATAATCTGGGAAGTGTTACCAGCAGCGCGGCGACGTTAACAGTAAAGGCATCATTACCGGTTATTACAAAGCAGCCTGTCAGTGTTCGCGTCGTTCAAGGGAGTTCCACGCAGTTCTCCATAGAGGCAACTGATGCGGTTTCTTATGAATGGTATTATGGGACAACATACGAGGATGAAGTGAATAACTGGAGAAGGGCATTCGAATTTCCTGGGGTGGATACCAATGTGCTGACGATTCCGGAAGCAAACATGTTATACGAGTCAAGACAATTCTTCCGCTGCAAAGTAACAAACACTGTTGGCGAAGTATACAGTGATGCCGTCGAGATGGTGGTTGTACATCATGCACCGGAGATTGATGAGCAGCCGTCGAATGTTACAGTGTATGAAGGAGAAAAAGCGAGGTTCTATTGCGACGGATCTTGGGTGTATGGTTATCAATGGTATTACCGCACTAGTTCAACGGGCAATTGGGCAAAATGCACAAGTGATTCTGCAACGTCATATTGTCTTACCGTTGAAGGAACACTGAAACGTAACGGCTATCAGTACAAGTGCGTAGTGTGGAATGACGGCGGGAGCACAACCAGCAACATCGCGACTCTGACTGTGAAAAAGAAAAACACAGCCAACGACAAGCCGAATAAGGAATAGACTTCAAAATCGGCGCTATGTTTAAAACGATATCCTTCGGGATATCGTTTTTTAGAGGGGATTCTAAGGCGTCCAGATGAAAAATCTTTCTGGAAGTTTCGCAAGTCTTTTTGATAGTTCTGGTATATAATTGAGCCATGAACACGAAGAAAACGGTGCGCTTTTACTTGGCGCTATGGATCGCAAAACTGTCGGTCGTCGCGATCCGCTTATTGGGAAGACCGGCGACCAACCTGCCCGGAAGACTGGCGATGCGGATCTGTCCGGACTTTTTCGCGGTTGTCGAAAAACCGTCGTACGTGTTAGGCGTGACGGGAACCAACGGGAAGACGACGACCTGTAACCTGATTGAGGATGTCTTGCGGGATCAGGGAATCGGATTTGCGGATAACCATGAAGGCGGAAACATCGATACCGGCATCCTGTCCGCCTTGATCAAAAACACGAAGC
>CACZNO010000142.1 GCA_902782505.1 uncultured Erysipelotrichaceae bacterium
ATGGGCGCGATCGGCACAATGATGCTGCAATTGCTGCGCCTTACCGGTGCGAATCAGATCATCGTTGTCGAAACCGTCGAAGAAAAGCGTGAACTTGCGTTCTCCTTAGGCGCCACGATGTTCATCAACCCGCTCAAGGAAAACGTCAAGGAAGTCATCAAGGCGGCCGGCATTCCGAACGTAGACCGCGTAATCGAATGTGTCGGAGCGAAAGTCACGATTGAAAACGCCCTGGATTATGCCGGAAAATGCGCAACCGTCGTCTTGTTCGGCTTAGGCAATCCCGAAAATCCCTCGGCATTCAACCAGTATGCCGCGTTCCAGAAAGAACTTACGATTAAGAATTCGTTCGTCAATCCCGGCGCCATGCAGCGTTCTGTGGATCTTCTGGCTTCCGGAAAGATCGATGTCAATGCGTTCGTGTCGAAAGTCATGACGCTGGAAGAACTGAAGTCGGAAATCGAACACCCCGTCTACTCCCGGAAAGGTAAAGTAATCGCGCAAATCCGCGATGAGAAAGGAAACGTCCTCTAATGAACTGTAAAGAAGCAAAAAATACCGTCATCTCCGAACTTTCGACCGTACTGAACGCCGTACGCGAAGAGGAAATCGACAAAATGGCCGAAATGATCTGCGGCGCGGAGAAAGTCTTCGTCGTCGGAGTCGGAAGAGTATTACTGATGATGCAGGCGTTTGAAAAGCGCTTAAACCATCTCGGCATTGATTCGTACTATGTCGGCGAAATCAATGAACCGGCCATCACCGAAAACGACGTATTGATCGTAGGCTCCGGTTCCGGCGAAAGTATCGTTCCGGTTGCCTTAGTCAAAAAGGCTGCGAAATTCGGACCGAAGATCATCCATATCGGTTCCAACGCGCAGAGTTCCATGACCCCTTACGAGGATCTCTTCGTCCGGATCCCCTGCAGCACCAAGCTGAACCTTCCGGATGAAATCAAATCCAATCAGATCATGTCCAGTCTGTTCGAACAGAGTCTTCTTCTGATCGCCGATATCACGGCCTTACGGATCGCGGACATGAAGAATATCACCGACTTACACGCCTTATGGCGCAAGCACGCAAATCTCGAATAATCGACAGGAGGCAAAAAGATGAGCAGAACAATGAAAGCGGCAGTATTGCATGGAATTGATGATTTACGCTACGAAGATGTTCCGGTACCGGAACTCGGGGACCACGATGTACTGGTGAAAATCAAAGCCTGCGGTATCTGCGGAAGCGACTTACCGCGCGTCTTGAAGACCGGAACCTACCATTTCCCGACCATTCCGGGGCATGAATTCGGCGGAGAAGTCGTCGAACTCGGAAAAGACGTCAACCCGGACTACCTGCACAAGAATGTAGCGGTCATCCCGTTAATTCCGTGCCGGCACTGCAAGCCCTGCGAAGTGGGCGACTACGCACAGTGCGAACATTACGATTTCTTAGGTTCCCGCAATGACGGCGGATTCGCGGAATATGTCAAAGTTCCCGATACGAACCTCGTATTTGTCCCGGACGGACTGGATCCGGAAGCTTCCGCTTTCCTGGAACCGATCTCCGTCGCGCTGCATGTTGTCTCCAACAACAACGTGACTTTCGGAGAAGACGTTGCGGTTTACGGCTTAGGCGCCATCGGCATGTTCGTGGCACAGTGGGCGAAAGCCTACGGCGCACGTGTTTTCGCGATCGACCTGGATGAATCCAAAGTGGAAATCGCAAAATCGTTAGGCATGAAGGACGCCATCTGCAGCGCCAAGGAAGACGCTGTGAAAATCATCAAGGAAAAGACCAACGGCGAAGGCGTTGACTGTGTCTTTGAAGCCGCGGGTTCCGGATTTGTCTTCAACCAGGCGTTCGAAATCCTCAAGAACAAGGGCCGTCTGGGCTGCGTCGGAAGACCGGTCGGCGATCTTACTGTTTCCAACAAGTCCTTTGAAGCGATGTTACGCAAACAGATCACCGTCAAAGGAACCTGGAGTTTCGAATTCAAGTCCTTCCCGCACAATGCCTGGGATACCGCGTTAGCCGCGTTACGCGACGGTACGATCCAGGTTGCGCCGATCATCTCTCACCGCATCCCGTTACGCGATACCTACAAAGGCGTCCGTATCATGGCGGATAAGACCGAACCGTTCTTCAAGATCCTTGTAGAACCTGAATTGGATTAACGGAGAGCTTTTCTCCTCCCTTCCTTTCCGTGCCGGGTTTCCGGCACTTTTTTCTTTTCTCATTCGGATTCCCTCTTTTCCGGCGTATTTCGGCGTATAATATGTCTCGTATGGCATCGTACCGCATCTTTGTGATCAATCCGGGATCCACTTCGACCAAGGTTTCCCTGCACGAAAACACCCGCACCGTCTTTGCGACGGACGTTTTTCATGATTCCTCCGTCCTGAAGGAATTCCCGACCATCAACGACCAGCTGGATTACCGCATGAAGGTCATCTACGATTTTCTGCGCGACCATCACATCGATCTTACCGGCATAGACGCCATCGTAGGGCGCGGAGGAGGATGTTACTCCGTGGAAGGCGGCATCTACACCATTGATGAACGCCTGATCAAGGATACCCGCGAAGCCAAAGGCGGACTGTATCACTCCTCGATGCTGGGCGTCCAGATGGCCCATGTCCTGCATGAAAAATACGGCGGACTGGAACTGACGGTGGATCCTCCGGTCGTGGACGAACTGGACCTCAAAGCCCGTATTACCGGCATCCAAGGCATCTACCGCCACGCGATCTGTCATGCGCTGAATCTGAAAGAAACCGCGAAACGCCATGCGGAATCCCTGGGAAAACCGTACGAATCTCTCAATATGATCGTCTGTCATATCGACGGCGGCATTTCGATCACCGCGCACCGGCACGGAAAAATGGTCGACGGCAACAACGCCGGCGGAGG
>CACZNO010000143.1 GCA_902782505.1 uncultured Erysipelotrichaceae bacterium
CTTTTGGAGTGCTTTCAATGGGATGATGTGCATTTCGACCGGGAACACGCCGCGGAAGAAATCGCGGATGTGATGAACTACTGCCTTCAGATGTGCGATAAGCTCGGACTGGACCCCGATGAAATCATCAACCGGAAATGCGATCAGAACGAAAAGAAATACCCGATTGAAAAAGCCAAGGGCAGAGCCGACAAATATACGGAACTATAGGAGCTGACCATGATCTACAAGAATACATCAATCGAAACGGTTCTCGGAGACATCACGAAAGATCATCATGTAACTGCGATCGTCAATGCGGCGAAGAATTCTCTGCTGGGAGGAGGCGGCGTAGACGGCGCCATTCACCGCGCCGCGGGTCCGCAACTTCTGAAAGAGTGCCGCACCTTGGGCGGATGTGATACCGGAAAAGCCAAAATCACTTCTGCGTATGATCTTCCGTGCCGTTATGTGATCCATACTGTCGGACCGGTATGGTTCGGCGGGGACCATAAGGAAGAAGAATATCTGGCCTCTTGTTATATAAGTTCGCTGGATCTGGCAAAGTCGCGGGGAATCCGAACTGTTGCGTTTCCATCCGTTTCCACCGGTGTTTACGGATATCCGCTTTCTTTAGCCTCAAAAACAGCTTTGCATGCCGTTTTGGCATGGATCGATGAAAATCCAAATATGATAGATCGTATTCTGTGGGTTCTGTTTGATCCAACGACCAAATCGTATTACGACAAGGCGATCGAAGAGGTTTCATCATGATCCGCCCCATTGTCAAAGACCCGCTGTTTTTGTCGATTCCGTCAAAAAAAGCATCCAAAGAAGACCTGTATATTGTGCAGGATCTGAAGGATACTTTAATGGTGCACCGGGATCATTGCGTAGGAATGGCGGCGAATATGATCGGATATTCCAAACGCATCATCATTGCGTCGACCGGATTTGCGGATCTTATTCTGATCAATCCGGAGATTGTCAAAAAATCCGAGAGTTACGAAACCGAAGAAGGCTGCCTCAGCCTGAAAGGAACCAGGAAAACCATCCGTTACAACAGGATCACGGTCGTTTATCAGGACGAATCCTTTCATCCGAAACGAAAAGAGTTTACCGGGGCGTTAGCGCAGATCATTCAGCACGAATGCGATCATTGCGAAGGCATTCTTATCTGATGCCGGGGAGAAGATTTCCATGATGAATGAACAAGACCTGACTCTGCGATTCGGAGAGGGGATCGTCAATCTCCGCGCGGGAGCCATCATCCTGAAAAACGGGAAAATCTTGATGACCGGAAACACCGGCGTAGATTATTTGTATTCCGTCGGCGGCAGGATCCGTTTCGGGGAAAGCGCGGAAGAAGCGGTGAAACGCGAAGTTTGGGAAGAGACCGGCGTACAGATGAGCGTCGACCGACTCGGGTTTATTCATGAGTGTTATTTCCTTGACAAGGATCCGGGTCCGACGAAGGGGAAACTCTTCTATGAAATCTCGTTTTATTTCTATATGAAAGTACCCGAGGATTTTGAACCGGTATGTGACAGCATCACACGGGGAGGCGCGAAGGAATATCTGGAATGGATATCCCCGGAGGATCCAAGAACGTACTACCCGGAATTTCTGAGGGAAGAATTGAAAAATCCATGCCGGGAAATACGGCACATTCTGAGCGACGAACGATAAAAAAACAACGGATGATTCCGTTGTTTTATTTCGAAGGATCCGGCAGGATTTTCCGGATCAGTTTGCCGGAGTATTCAATGATATAACCGGCGAAGAGAATCACGACAACGGTTCCGATACCGATCGTTCCGCCGAGGTACCACCCGGCCAGAAGATAGAAACCGTCCACGAACCACCTTATGAAGTGATACGGTTTATTCGTGTGTTTCATGAATCCGAAAATCACGCAGTCATAACTGTTGTAGCCGCAGCGCGGAAATTGTGACAGCGCGCAGGCAAAACAGTACAGCAGGAATCCGGCAAGAAGCAATACATAATTCCAGGGAACGGAAATATTGGATATTCCCAGCAGCTGCACGGAATCAATTCCCAGCGACGTGAATAACATCGCCAGAAGGGTTGCCAGGGTGATGTTTTTCTTATCGAGGAAATACGAAATCGCGATCTGCACGAGGGATAA
>CACZNO010000144.1 GCA_902782505.1 uncultured Erysipelotrichaceae bacterium
CAGATCATGAAAGTGTTCTTCGCAAAGCGTAATGACATCTGCGTCGGGTTTATTGGAAAGCACTGCCAGACGGTATCCTTCCCGTTTCAGTTTTTCCATCAGGGAAACAATTCCGGCATACGGTACGGCATAATCCTTGGCATGCGCCCGGTAATATGTTCGCAGATACTGAAACACTTCCTCAAAGCGCGGATCCGCTTCTCCTTTGGGCAAAGACCGTTCGCACAGTTTCCGCAGTCCGTTTCCGACAAACATGCGCACTTCGTCCATCGTGTGTTCGGAATATCCGAAACGGCGCATCGTTTCCCGATCCGCCAGATACAGATCTTTCAGGGTATCCAGCAGGGTTCCGTCCAGATCAAACAATACCGCGTCATACCGTCTCATAAGAGTATTATATCACTACCGAAAAAAACGGTTCAACGTGTTACCGCCGAACCGCCTGCCTGAAATATCTTCTCTTTCTTCCATAATCCGAGCAGCACCCAGACCACCGGCAGGAACAATCCCGCAAAATCCGGTGCGAAGTCCTTTGCGAACTGAACGATTCCCATTCCCGTCACAAGATATCCCGCCAGCGTTATTACGAAGATGCCGAACAGAATTTTCGTGATGAGGTAGACAAAATCCGATACTTCCGTGTTTTCCGGGTCCCCGTAGCTGAACAACAGAAACGACGCCAGCGCGTTCAGGATCCCTAAGATCATCGCCGTCACATCCCCGCAAAGGAGATACCCGATCACCGGCAGAATCACCAATACCGTTAACCCCTCGATGTGAAGGCGCAGTTTTTTTGTATCCATACCGATGTAATTCCATAACGCTCCGATCAAGGCGCACGCCGCCGCCGCGGTATTCATATCCCTGAACTTATACGCATACGCGAAGATCATCCAACCCAAACCAATCATGACACGATGTTTTCCGTTCATACTTTTTTCCTCCCGAGCGTCCTCATTGTAGTACGGGATCCGTATCATATGTGCACCGTTTATGGTACATTAATAACGGAGGTATTTTTTATGAACACCCTTTCCGATCAAAGCCCCGCATTGTTGATCTTATCGGTCCTTCGAAAGCATTCCGACCCATCCCACCTTTTGACCCAGGAAGACATCATCGCCCGTCTCGAGGAAGAATACGGATTCCTGCTGGAGCGCAAGGCGGTTTCCCGCAACATCGAAAAAATCCGCAACGCCGGATATTCCATTGTGCGCGCTTCGAAAAGAGAGGATCCGGAAAAGCGCGGCGGATACTATCTCGACCTTTCGGAGGAACTCACCGAAGCCCAGTGGAAGATCATCCTGAGCGCGGTTTCTTCCGCGGGCTTTGTCAGCGAGTCCGAGGCGAAGGAAATGACCGAAAAGATCGGACGCTACGTCAGCGAGGCGACCCTTGAAAACCTGCGTTCCAATACCGTGGTGCGTTCGGAAAAGACGCAGAACCCGGAAGTCATCGATACGATTTCCGAGCTCGGAAGAGCTATTCTCGGCCGTTTTTCAATCCGTTTCCGTTATGTCGACTATTACTGGAAAGGGATCCCGCATTATCATCGCACAAAGGAATTCCGAAACGTCGTTCCCTGTGCGACCAAGTGGGAAAACGACCGGTTTTACCTGATCGGGTATCTCCGGGAAGATGACATCCTGTATCCGGCGGAATCCCAACGCACGGAAGAACGTTTATTCCGCGTCGACAAGATGGAAAACCTCCTGGTAGATGAATCCAAGACCTATGATTTATCCAGAGTGGATACCGAACACTTTGCGGACCAGAAGATCGGCTTATATGCCGGAGAGAAGCGGTTGGTCAAATGCGCGGTGAATGAAAAAGGACTGGGGATGGTGCTGGACCGGTTCGGGGAGCGCACCAACGAAGTGCACGTCGGAAAACGCAAAAACGACGAGATCTACCCTTTTGAAGTCTCCTTTACGGTGGAAGTATCGCCGGTCTTTTTCGGCTGGATGACAACGCTGGGAGATAACGCGAAGATCTTAGCGCCTCAAAGCGTGATCGGCGCGTACCTTGAACTTTCCCGCACCATCACCCGGATCTACGGAGAATGACTTGCATTCCATCCGGTTTCGATGTATGATTTTAGCAGTCAATGTTATAGAGTGCTAAAAGAGGTGACAAAACATGGCGAAAAAACAGTTTAAGGCAGAATCCAAAAAACTTTTGGATCTGATGATCAATTCCATTTACACCAACCGGGAGATCTTCTTGCGCGAACTGATCTCCAATGCGTCGGACGCGTTAGACAAACGGCGTTTTCTGGCTTTGACGGATAAGAAAGCCGCGGACAGCTTCGTACCGGAAATCAAGATCGAAGCTGATAAAACGGCGCGTACCCTTACCGTTACGGATACCGGCGTCGGCATGAACAAAGAAGAACTCGAAGAGAATCTGGGCACCATCGCCCACTCCGGGTCCGCGCGCTTCCTTTCGGAAGCAAAAGACAAAGAAAACCTGAACATTATCGGGCAGTTCGGCGTCGGATTCTATTCGGCGTTTATGGTCGCAAAGAAGATCACGGTGGAATCTCTGCGTTTGGGAGAAGAAAAAGCGTGGATCTGGACGTCTGAAGGCGCGGACGGTTATACGATCGAAGAAGGCAGCCGCGACAAAGCCGGCACTTCCATTACCCTGTATTTACGGGAGGATACCGATGACGTGAACTACAGCGATTATCTGGATTCGTTCCGGATCAAGACGCTGGTGCGCAAGTATTCCGACTATGTGCGCTATCCGATCCATATGGACATGGAGAAGTCCCGTCTGAAGGAAGGAACCGAAAACGAATACGAAACCGTTACGGAAAACGAGACCCTGAACTCCATGATCCCGTTATGGAAACGAAACAGGAAAGATATCACGAAAGACGAGTACAACAGTTTCTATGCTTCGAAATTCTTCGATCATGCGGAACCCCGCAAGGTCCTGCACTATTCCGTGGAGGGAAACCTCAGTTACACTGCCCTTCTCTACATCCCGGGCGAGCCGCCGTTTGACTACTATTCCCCGGATTACGAAGGAGGCGTACAGCTTTACTCCAAGGGCGTCATGATCATGGAAGAAGCCAAGAATATCGTTCCGGATTACTTCAAGTTCGTGCGCGGCATCATCGATTCCGACGATCTCTCGCTGAATATCTCCCGTGAGACGTTACAGGAAGACGCCCAGCTGAAGGCAATCTCCCAAAGCGTCACCAAAAAGATCAAAAACGCTTTGGCGGAGATGCTGGCGAAGGAACGCGAAACCTACGAGAAATTCTTCCGTTCGTTCGGACTGACCCTGAAATACGGTATCTACAACGAATACGGCATGCGCAAGAAAGACCTGGAAGATCTGATTCTGTTTGTCAGTTCCAAGGATTCCTCCTATGTGACCCTGAAGGAATACACCGAGCGCATGAAGGAAGGACAGAAAGACATCTATTATGCCTGCGGGGAAAACGCGGAAAAGATCGAACGGCTGCCGCAGCTTGAAAAAGTCCGTGCGAAAGGATATGAAGTCCTGTACTTCACGGACCGTGTCGATGAATTCATGGTGCGCATGATGCACGATTATCAGGACCATATGTTCAAATCCGTTTCCCAGGGCGACCTCGACTTGGACAGCGAGGAAGAAAAGAAAGAAAAAGAAGAACTGAAGAAAACGCATGAAGGAATGCTGGAGGAAGTAAAGAAGGCGCTGGACGGCAAAGTCGTCGACGTACGTCTTTCCACCCATCTGACCAATTATCCGGTCTGCCTGAGCGCTTCGGAAGGAATCTCGTTCGACATGGAAAAGACGCTGAGTCAGATCCCGGATGAAAACCAGCACTTCAAAGCCGGAAAGATCCTCGAGATCAACCCGGAACACGCTCTGTTCCAGGCTTTGAACAATGCCTACGAAAACGATAAAGACCGTTTGCGCGACTACGCATACCTGCTTTATAACCAGGCGCTTCTGATCGAAGGATTCCCCATCGACAATGCGGAAGAGTATTCCAGACTGGTCTGTGAACTGATCGCGAAATCGGCGTAATTGTTTCAAAAACCGTGAAGAAATCACGGTTTTTTTGTGATTTCACCCATAGTTTTGACAAACACGAGACGGAAGTGATACCATATATTTCGCCTGAAAGGGCTATAGCCGTAAGGCAGAAAGGTGCACTGAATGAAGCGATTCTTATTAACGGTTCTGGCAGCATTGATGATCGTAGGTGGATGTACCGTGACCAAACAGTCCCTGATCAAGGAGCTGGGGTCCAACCCGGACACGGAACTGGCAAACCTCTGCGTCGATTTCTTCCAGAATTACGATAAAAAACCGGCCACAAACATCGAACTTACCTTTGAAGACGAGACAGCGGTTTCCCTCAGCGATCCGATCCTGATTCAGCGGTTCTACCGCTACATCATGAACATCTCCGTCAAGGCGAAGTCCACCGCGGGAGAACAGACCGGAGAAATCATCCGTCTGGCACTGGACAACGGAACTCTGGTTCTTCCGATGGAATTCGTCGGAGACGCACTGGTTCTCGGAAACGTCGCTTACGAACTGGCGGACGCGTCGGTCCTGCTGCAGCTGGTACGCCAGATCAAGGACGGCACAGCCCCTGTTCATGTCAAAGAGTTTGAAAATTATACCGCGCGGATCGATTCCCTGGTGCAGGTCGGCAATTCCCTGACCGCGGATCTCGAATTCGTCAATACTTCCGAAGAAAAAATTGACACGATCGAAGCCACCGTTATCTTCGTAGATAAGGCCGGCAAGATCATGGCAACCAAGAAGATCAACACGAAACTGGAGAACCCGCTCGAACCCGAAGGATCCTGCTGGATCGCAGTATCCTGCGACTACAAGGACACCATCGACGACGTTACCTTTCAGGATTAACGACAAACCGGATCACGAATGATCCGGTTTTTGTGTGTTTTGAAGAGATCCTGTGAACTCGTAGACGATCAGCTTTGCGCGCATGGACGTCTCCGGAAGTGACAGGATCTTCCCCTGTCCTTCTTCCCGTACCCATCCGAGATATTCGCGGTTTTCCCCCAGCAGGCAATTATGGCGGTATACTTCCGCCAGTTTTTCACCGATACCGACAAAGACGGCGCCGGATGCGGTTTTTCCTTCATTTTCCGTAAGCCAGCGGTCTTTTTCCTTTTCCGGAAGGTCCAGAAAAAACACCGGGATTTCCCGCATCCAGGGCGATTCGGCATCCCCTGACGCCTGAAAGATTCCTTCCGCAAGAAAGCGGTCCGCCAGATCATCCGGCGCATCAATGCCGTAAATCCGGACATTTCTTCGTGCCAACAGTCCGGCGATTTCCCGATTCGCCGTTTCAAACCCGACCAGTCCCGCGGGAGCGCATTTTTTCATCCTGTGATCCTCCGGAACCATCATATCATACTGGCGCAAAAAGAAAAGAATGGTACAATAGAAGCGTAAGAGAGGGTGTTTTTTTTATGAACTTTACAAATGACAATGCAAACCGGACTCCGTTAGTCGACAATGTGTTCCGCATCGCTTCCCTGGCGAAGGAAGACGCGAAGATCAACGGTGATTTGGTCATCAACGCAACGATTGGATCGTTGTGCGGGGAAGACGGTAAACTGGCCGCCTTGAAAACAGTCTACGACTCCTTCCGGGAAGTTCCGGACCGCGTAAAAGCCGGATATGCCCCGGCGATCAAAGGAGATCCCCAATATCTGCGCCTGGTCAAAGACTGGATTTTACAGGGGCACCTGTGTGCGATGCCAAATGCCGCAGTAGCCACTGCAGGCGGAACAGGCGCAATTTCCGCAGCAATTTCCGCCACCACAAACGATTCGGACGCGGTACTGATTCCGGATATCGCCTGGGGATCGTATAAGATCATGCTGAATTACTTTCACCTTAAAGCTGAAAGTTATCCCCTGTTTAAGGGAAACTCCTTCGATACGGAATCGTTTGAAAGAATTGCCGGCGAAACCATCCGCAAACAGGGACGTCTGACCGTCGTCATCAATGATCCGTGCCAAAATCCTACCGGTTACTGCATGACCCGCGGAGAGTGGGATAAAATCGTTGAAATACTGAACCGTATTTCGGAAAACGGACCGGTCACTCTGATCAACGATATCGCCTACATCGACTATATGAAGGATCTGGCGCATTCCCGCGATCATTTTGACGCCTTTGAAAAACTGGGACAGAATGTCGCAGTCGTCGTCGCGTTCTCTTGTTCGAAATCCTTAACCGCGTATGGCATGCGTTTAGGCGCCGCCCTCCTTCTTTCCAACAATAAGGACGCTGTCAAAGAACTCGAAAGCGTCATGGAACGTTATTGCCGTTCGGTGTGGTCCAATGTGAACAATGGGTTCATGAACACCTTTACAATTTTGATGAACAAACGCCGTGATGAGTATCTGGCGGAAAAAGCGCAGTACATCAAGTATCTGGCGAAACGCGCAGAAATTTTTACGAAAGAAGCGGACGCATGCGGACTGGAATACTACCCGTACAAAGACGGATTCTTCGTCACCGTCAAGGTAGAAGATCCTGCGTTCCTGAGCACCTATCACGAAAAGCTCATGGAACATCACATCTACACCGTCAAAGTCAACAAGGGAATCCGGGTCGGGCTGTGCTCACTAAGTGAAAAAACCGCATCCGGACTTGCAGAAGCCATGAAAAAAGTTGCCGAAGAAATATAATTCTTCGGCTTTCTTTTATTCTGTGTTATAGTATGTAGGAACAAACTTCAGGGTCGGGTGAAATTCCCAATCGGCGGTATACCCCGCGAGCTTAGGCACGAGCCGGTGAAACTCCGGCGGCGACAGTTACAGTCTGGACGGAAGAAGTCTTTTTTACACCCGAAAGGTTTGCGAAAGCCTTTTTTTCTTGAAAAGGCAATTTCTCGTGAAGGAGGGTAAAATATGTCCACGCAGAAATCCCGGGTCAATTATCTGGCCAAAATCGCAATCTTATCCGCACTCGCTTATCTGGTTCATTTCTTTGAGATCCCGTTATGGTTCGCTCCCCCGTTCTACAAGATCGATTTCAGCGAAGCCATCGTACTGATCGGCGCCTTCGGGTTAGGTCCTCTGGCAGGCATACTCATCGAAGCGCTGAAAATCGTCCTGAATCTCATCTTTACCGGCACGCAGACCGCTTTTGTCGGGGAAGCCGCCAATCTTGTGATCGGGTTGTCCTATGTCTTGCCGGCAGCGATCATCTATAAGCATAACAAGAGCAAGCGCACCGCCTGGACCGGTATGGCAATCGGCATCGTATCGATCGTGATCGTCGGAGCGTTATTGAACTACTTTGTGTTATTGCCGGCGTATTCGTATTTCTACCATATGCCGATGGAGGCGCTGGTCGGTATGGGCGCCGCCGTCAACAAGGCCGTCACTTCCGCGTTCACGCTGGTCGCCTTCTGTACGGTTCCGTTTAACCTTCTGAAGAGCGTTCTCTGCACATTGATCGTCGGATTCCTGTACAAGCGCGTATCCCCGCTGTTACACCGCTAGAATTCCTTTCAAGTCAAAAAGGAGGCAATTATGTCCAATATTCAAAAAGTCTATGATTTTCTGGAAAAAGCACCTGTCTTTTACTTCTTAACAAGCGTCGGCGGTCAGCCCAAGGGAAGACCGTTCGGGTTCAAGATGCTTGAGGACGGGAAGATTTATTTCGGCTGCGGGACCTTCAAAAACGTGTTCCGTCAGTTATCGGAAAATCCGAAAGTCGAAGTCCTCGCCGTCGCCGGAAACGAGTTTATGCGCTATGACGGCACCGCAGCGATCGTCAAAGATGAAAAACTGCTGGAAAAGGTCCGTGCCACCATGCCGGGCATCATGGCCCTTTACGACAAGAACGGCTGGGAAATGGGCTTGTTCTATCTGGAAAACGGACACGCGGAAATCCGCGGCATGATGGACCTGATCGAAGAATTCGACGTCTAAACAAAAAAAAGGAAGTTTTCTTCCTTTTTTTGTGCATTCTGCGTCTTATCCGCGGTCTTTCTTCTGATCCGGATTCAGCCTTTTTTTGATGCGGTGAATCTGTATCTGATAATAAACCAGCAATCCCAATCCGATTACAAACGCGCCGGCGCAAAGATAGATTTCCCACGTAAGCTTCTTCCAAAGGGCTCTTGTCATCGTCAGCGCAACCGGGATAAACCCGCATAAGATTACGGCGCCGACCGATGCCCAGAGGTACTCGTTGATCATATGCGTGTCCCGGGCTTTCACCAACAGATCCTTCTGATCAAACGGATCCGTAAACCGGTAGACATCATACATCCCGATATCCAGGGGAGACGCATACCGCTGTTTGGAAAAAGCGCATCCGGTACCGCGGATCCATTCATGAATCTTTTCGGAGAAACTGTGTTTCTTCCCGTACGAAGAATCATAATTCACAAAGTATCCCTTCGCTTTTTCTTCTTCATTCGCGGAAAAGCGGAAGAAATATTTGAAAACGACGCGGTCTGCCCGGAGTCCTGCTTCTTCATACTCCGAGAGTTTCGTTTCCAGCTTGGAAAGAGTCGATAAGGAATACGCAATAAATTTCCACATAGTTCTGTAATTACCCGCAGTTTTTTCTTTCACGTATAGTTTTCACGATTCGTATAATTCCCAAAACAGCCAGGAACAGGCCCATTCCCGCAACAATGATTCCGCCGGCAGGACTGGATTCCATAACCGAGATCCCCATAAAGACGACCAATCCGATCACTCCCGCGAAAAACAGAAGAACGATTCCTCCCAGAAAAATCCGAAGCGGTTTGGGATTCTTCGGGTTCATCGCTCCTTCCGCGCTTCCTTCCAGAATCAAATCCAGAATGAGTTCCCCGAGAATTTCAATGATCACAGGTTCCTAATCGCCTCCAGCGTCTTCGGCAATGCGGTTTTGGCATACATAATCTTTCCCGTATCCGCCAGTTTCGCCGTCTCCGGATCGATCGGCAGCGCGTCGAGCGCCTTTAAGCCTCTTTCGCGTTCCAGATGCGGTAAGGAGGATTCTCCGAAAACTTCCAGCTTTTCGCCGCATTTCGGGCATACGGCATAGCTCATGTTTTCCACCGCGCCGAGCAGCGGAATATTCATCAATCTGGCCATATTTACCGCCTTCATCACGATCATGGAAACAAGTTCCTGCGGCGTTGTCACGACGATGACGCCGTCCACCGGGTACATCTGGAACACCGTTAACGGTACGTCGCCGGTTCCCGGAGGCATGTCGACCAGAAGATAATCCAGTTTGCCCCACTTGACGTCCTTATAGAACTGCTGGAGCACGGAAGAAAGGATCGGACCTCTCCATAAAACCGGACTTTCCAGATCTTCCAACAGCATATTCGCCGAAATCAGTTTAATGCCCTCCGGCGTTTCATTGGGCAGGATCATCCCGTCCATCGCATACGCCGGATCTTCCGCGCCGAACATCTTCGGCACCGACGGACCGGTAATATCCGCGTCCAGAACGCCTACCTTATAGCCGCTGTTCGTCAATTCCTTCGCCAATAATCCGGTCACCGTGGATTTCCCCACGCCGCCTTTTCCGGAAATGACCGCAATGACCTTGCCGACTTCGGAAGCCGCGTTGGTTTCCAGTTTTTTTATTTCACGGGAACCGCAGTCTGCACCGCAATGACTGCAGTCATGATCGCAATTCGAACTGTTTTTCTCACTCATATTCTTCACCTCAACGAAAGTATTATAATGCACGATTCCTTCCGGTTCAAATATTCCGCCTGAAATCCCCCTTTTCCGATTGTGTGGTATACTGAAACAAAGGGGGTGTTCCCATGAAATTCTGCGTCATTCTTTCCGACGGTTTTGAAGAAAGCGAGTTCACCGTTGTCTACGACATTTTCCGCCGGGCCAAAATCGATACCGATGTCTACTCGATCTCCGGTGCGAAAACCGTCTCTTCCCACGGATTAACCTACGCGGAGTTCCTGCCGCTATCCGCGCTAAATCCCGAAACATACGATCTTTTATTCCTGCCGGGCGGCAAAGCCAACGTCGACCATCTGAAAAACGATCCTGCCGTCGCGGAAAAAATCCGGATCTTCGCGGCGGAAAAGAAAATCGCCGCCATCTGCGCTGCGCCTTCCCTGTTGGGAGAACTGGGATTGCTGAAGGGAAAACGGTACACCTGTTATCCGGGATTCCAGAAACACGAATATGAAGGCACCCGGCTGGATGTGTACTGTACCAAGGACGGAAATCTCTATACCGGAAGATCCATGGCCGCTTCGCTGGAATTCGCATTGATGATCATCGGGGATCTTTGCGATAAAGAAATCCCGGAGCACGTAAAAGATACGATTGTCTATTAAAAAAGCTCTTACGAGCTTTTTATTTCGCAACGACCATGTAGATGACTTCGTTACAGAGAACGATAAACAGAGAATATCCCAGCAGAATGACCAGATAGGACAGCCATCCCTGTTTCTCTTTGAACATAAAGGCGATGTGCATAAACAGCAACAACGTCACCGCATATACTGCGTAAATACCGTATGCCGGAACGATGTAGAAGACGATGCCGGCGACAAGCAGAAGCCATTCCGGCAGCACCAGCTGCTGGGCGGCCTGTTTGAAGGACGCCGCCGCGCCGATCCTTGCCTTTTTCATGACCCGCAGGATCATGCATAAAAGCGTCATGACTGCCAGAAGACCTAAGGTCAAGGCAATTCCGCCGATGATCACACGGAAGATCGAGAAGCTCACATTCGGGTTCGCGGCGGTCAGCCGGAACAGTTTTCCCGGAGCTCCCTTGAGACCTTCCCTGACCCATTTCACGATTCCCGAACTGTAGAAGAACATCGACACGCAGTTCAGAATCATAAACAGCAATGCCGTGACCATGGAAACCACCATCGGAACTCCCGCGGAATCTCTTCCCGGATGGATCAGGGTTCCCAGCATATACCGGAACGAATCCCAGAACATTTTCCCGGTTTTCCTGGCGGCTTCCGGATCGATACCCGGTTTTTTCCGTACCGGTTTCGCCGGTTTTTCCGGTTCCTCTTCGATTTCCGGTTCCTGCGGTACGACCGGTTCCGGAATCGGAGCGTCTTTCCATACCGGTTCGCGGTTTAATTCTTCGTCTGCCTCTTCGGTCACATTAAAAAGCGGAGCCCCGCAGCTGGGACAAAAATTCACTTCGGGATTCTTGAGTTCAAACCCGCAATTCGGACATTTCATAGTCGGTTTTCCTTTCTAGATATTGACGATTTCCGCGTTCTGTTTCTTCGGACGCGGTTTGTTTTTTCCGTTCAGCATCACCTGGCTTACGGCTCCGATCGCTGCGACAACCGCCGTGATCAAAACCCAGAAGATCCGGATCACCAGCCGGTCGGAGACCCCCAAAAGCCCGAAGATTCCCTGCATGATGAACACGGCGCCGCATACCGAGGTCACACCGATCAGCGGTTCTCTCTTCATCCGGTGAGTGAGAATGACTGCGGCAATTCCCAAAACCGCACCGATGATCAAACGGGCGGGAAGATGGTTCAAAAAGATGCCCGTCAGGTCATAAAAGACGCCCATCGTGAAGATTCCGAGCCCCAGGGAAGGTACGAATACGCCTAAGATAAATGCGGCGGCGGCCAGGACAAATGCCGCAATGCAATCCAAAAGACCGTTATGGATCATCTTTCCCATAAACCATAAACCGGCAATGAATCCCATGTATGCCAGACCGGCGGGAATCACGCGGCGTGCCTGTTTGTATCCGGCAAAGCAGAAGAAAACCCCGATCACAAATGCCAGGATCGCTTCCACACCGCTGCCGCTGAAAAAAGTCTTCTGAAATACGCTCATAAATATACCATTTCTACTTTACAACGAAACACGGGAAAACTCCATACGGTTTCCCTTCAATTCATGTTTCGTCATTCCCATCCGGTGTTTCGGTTCTCCGTTTTTTTGTAGGTACAAACGGCAGCCGGTCCGCAAACAAAAATCCGGAGACTTCCTGTCTTCGGATTCTTTATCAGGCTCATTACTGATTGTATTTCTCTTCCCAAAGCGCGTTATCAAACGCGAAGATGCAGTCATCCAATTCTTCATAGAATTCGGACGGATCCTTGCTTCCCGGGTTTAAAATCCAGGCCATGTAGTAACTCTTCCGCGCTTCGTTGCGCAAAAGCGTCTGTAACCGTTCGATGATCTGACGATCCGAATCCCCGGGATAATTCTCCGCAATCTCTTTCGTATGATCGTTTGCGCAGCGATCCGCATTATCTTCCATTACGTCAAAGATTTCCTTCAGAATGTTTTCGCATGCTCCGTAGGGCATCGTCAGCTGTTTCAATGCTTCGAATTTTTCTTTGTATGCCATCTTCCCATCCTCTTTTCTGCCAGGGAAATTATACCGTACTTCACATGTTTTGGAAAAAGAAAAACTCCGGCATTCCCGGAGTTTGTTCGCAATGGTGGGCGCTAAGGGACTCGAACCCATGACCCCATCCACGTCAAGGATGTGCTCTCCCAACTGAGCTAAGCGCCCGTGCTCAAGTAGAATAACACATTTCCCGATGAGTTTCAACAATCTTTTTTCAGTCTCTGCAGAAAAACCTTGCGGTACAGTTACGGTTCGTCGCCCGGCGGGATGATTATGGACGGATCCGGCGCGTAGAACTTCTGGCGGTTGGTCAGATCATCATAGCGCGCCTTGGTGGATCTGGTGAATTCCACCGTCGCCTTGTCCCCGTTCAACTCCAGATACAGCACCATGGAATTCTTCCCGGTCATTTTGAATTCGAACCGCGCCTTGTCTTTGGTCAGCCAGCCCAGGATGAACGAAAGAGTTCTGGTCCGGGCGTCATATTTGTAGAAGCGAATGGTGAAGTCTTCGCTGGGCAATCCGTAGGTATCCGTGATCTCGATAAGTTTTCTTTCCGTATCCACGTGGAATATATACCACTGTTTGGAACTGCCTAACCACGGACCTTCCCAGTATCCTTCATAGTTGTTGATGTCCGAACCTTCCGTCAGATTGATTTTTACGAATGCCTGTCCGTTCTTGTCGAATTCCGGGACGGTAAAGGATACTTCGATTCCCGGATCGATCCGGAACTCTTCCGCCGACTCGAAATCGACGACGCTCGCGGGATCCTTGAACACCATGCGGGTGGGACTTCCCATTTGTATATAGTGATACAGCGTGGTCGCAAATACGACATTCTTTTCGAAATCCTTATCCGAGTAATAGACGAACGGCAGATATTCCGGCGTATGCGGATAGCGGTCCATACGTTTGACCGGATCGACATACAATTGTCCGTTTTCCACGACCATCTGATACGGATAAAACAACGGATACTCCACATCCGCAAACCGCATGCTGGCGATCACATCGGAATACTCCGGCAGTTCGAATTTCTTGTATGTATCAAACAATGCCGGCTCCGATAAATTGAAGTTGGCTTTCTTGAAATATGTTACCTGATTGTAGGGAATCGCACGGTAATCCTGACAATAAAGGGAGTCGTAGAAGGTCTGTCCTTTCTTCAGCGATTTATCGAAGACCCGGAAATAAATCTTCTGGTTCAGCGGGTTGATGATGTCTCTCTGCACCGTTTTCCTGAAAGCGGTGAACGCTTTGGTCGTATAGCGGTCGATTTGTTTTTTCAAGACGTCCTGGAACAGGATCAGCGTCTGATTGATCTTGTCCTGACGGTACGTTTCGATGTCGGAATCATACACTTTCTTGGACAGTTCCTCGCTGATTTCCTCTTCGCTGTATCCCTGTTTCATCATCCATTGGGTAACCCAGCCTTCGCGGATATCCTGCGGAAGTTTCCAATACGCATCCGCGTACTTATAGTAGAGGTCTTCAATGTATTCCTTGGCTTTGGACGGGGCTTTTTCGGCATTTTTCAGAATCAGGCTCAGCATCTCGTTCCAGACATCCTCGCAGGTGTCGTCAAGACCCAGAGTATTGACTTCAAACTGGATGTTGGCGAAACCGTCCGATTTCACGCTGTCCTGCAATCCCTTGGGGATTTCCATCTTGCACAGGGCGTCGATCCCGTTGAAACTCAGCTTTTTCTCCTGATAATACGCGAAGTACGCCTGTTCCTGTAACGGTAATTCATCCAGACCTTCAAAGTATTTATAGGCGTCCAGGGATGCGGATACCGCAAAGACCGCGATGCCCGCCAGTGTGATCGGCCA
>CACZNO010000145.1 GCA_902782505.1 uncultured Erysipelotrichaceae bacterium
GAATCCTTCCAGATCACCGGACCTTCCGAAGGACCGGTTGCGGAATCCGTGTTCATCGCGGGCATGTTCGTAAAATACGGCGCCGCGTACGCCAACCTTCTGGAACACCTCGGTCTTACAGAGGAATCCGCAAACGCACGCGAAGCTGTTTCCGCCATGGAAAAAGCGATCCTGAAAGACGGATGGGACGGTGAATGGTTCTTACGCGCATACGACGCTTTCGGAGAGAAGATCGGCTCCGCGTCCTGCGATGAAGGACAAATCTATATCGAACCCCAGGGCATGTGCATCATGGCCGGCATCGGCGTCAGCACCGGCGAAGCCCAGAAAGCCCTTGACAGCGTCAAAGAACGCCTCGATACAAAGTACGGTATTGTGCTGCTGAACCCGGCCTATACCACGTACCGTTTAAATCTCGGTGAAATTTCCTCCTATCCTCCGGGATACAAGGAGAACGCCGGAATCTTCTGCCATAACAACCCTTGGATCATCTTCGCCGAGACGATCATGGGCCACGGCGACCGGGCCTTCGAATTATACAAGAAGACCTGTCCTGCTTTCCTGGAGGATATTTCCGAGATTCACCGCACCGAACCCTACGCATACTGCCAGATGGTCGCGGGAAAAGACGCCCCGACTTTCGGCGAAGGAAAGAATTCCTGGCTGACCGGTACTGCCGCGTGGACATTCACGGTTTTGACCCAGGGAATCCTGGGTATCCAGCCGGACTATGACGGATTACGCATTGATCCGTGCATTCCTTCTTCGTTTGAAGAATTCCGTGTACGCCGTCAATACCGCGGCACCGTATACAACATCACCATTCATAATCCGCACCGTCATGAAAAAGGTGTGAAGAAGATTCTGGTCGACGGCAAAGAGATTTCCTCCCGCGTAATTGCGCCGGAAGGAAAAGCCTCGCTGGAAGTAGAAGTATTCATGTAAAAAAGGCGAACATTTCGCCTTTTTCGCCAAAGGAGACAGCCTATGCATTTTACTGTTGAAACAAGCCGCACAGAACCCGTATCCGCCCTCTCGTTCGCCGAAAAGCGCTTTGCGGGAAAACTTCACGGAGCTACCGACGCAGTATACGCCGACGCCGAAAAAGACCGCGTCTATGCGTATGCCGGGTTACCCTATTACGCACCGGTGATGACGATGATCCTGTCGGATCCCGCGCTGTTTATCCTCTTCGAAAAAGCCGAGGATGACGTATTGTTTGTGCATGAAAACGAAGAAACCAGAGTCTTTTGCGGACGCAAGGCCGTACCGCTTTCCGCCGCGGCCGAAAAAGCCC
The DNA here is from genome assembly GCA_902782505.1 of uncultured Erysipelotrichaceae bacterium. Taxonomy (GTDB): domain Bacteria; phylum Bacillota_I; class Bacilli_A; order Erysipelotrichales; family Erysipelotrichaceae; genus RUG11872. The sequence goes on from CACZNO010000145.1 coordinate 1,298, forward strand.
TGGATTCCCTGTACCGGAAGATGATTTCTTCTCCCGGAAAACTCAATGAAAACGGCGAGCTGGAATACGACCTTACGGGAATTCCCGTGGGTTCGCATTATACCGTGAATTTACTGTTGGGCGACCGTTCGGAATACGCGGATTGCCTGCAGTCCACACCGAAAGCCGCGCTCGACGCGTTTGGACGCGGATCGTTCCGGGGCAAACAGGAAAAACAGGTCCTGGCAACCCGTTATGTCCTTTCTTTGGAAGAAAACGGAGAGCCTGCGAACCGGCAGTTCTACCTGACCGAAAACGGCAAACAGATTTTCTATACCCTGGACGTGCGGCACAATGTCAAATCCGCGAAATGCGTGCACGGCGTGAACCATACGGTCATCACCTATGAAACGGAATGCGGTTTACGGATCCGCCGGACGATCTTCTTATTGCCGCAAAAGCCCGGCATGCCTTCCGCCGCGGAAGTACAGCACATCGAAATTGAAAACCTTTCCGGACGAAAACGGAATTTGCGCATTGTCGTGACGGGGATGTTCGGGATCACCAACCCCGGCACCCTTTCCCAGGACATCGTCTTCGCGAACGTCGTCGTTGAAAGCGAACTCTATTGCCTGAACGGTAGGCCCATCGCGATGACCGCCCATCACAAGCCGAAGGAATGCGACGCGGAAAAACGCTTTGCGATGATTCTCGCGGACGGAGAACCGATGGACGAATAC
>CACZNO010000146.1 GCA_902782505.1 uncultured Erysipelotrichaceae bacterium
ACAAATCAAGGACAACGAAGAGTAAACCATGCCGGCAGAAGAATTCAAGGTAACGATTGACAAATTCGAGGGACCGCTCGATTTGATGCTGCATCTGATCAAGGAGAAAAAACTTGATCTTTTCCATTTGGATCTGGATGAACTCGCGGATCAGTATATCGACTATATCCGTTCGATGGATTCTCTGCATCTGGAAATCGCCAGCGAATATCTGGTGGAAATGGCGCAGTTAATCGAATACAAGTCCCGGAAACTGCTTCCGAGGGAAACAAGCGAGCTCGAAGATGATTATGAAGAAGATCCGAGGGAAATACTGATTCAAAGACTGTTGGAATACCAGCAGTTCAAGGAAGTATCACAGACTTTCCAGGAACTGTCGGAAGCCCGGATGCGGCAATTCGATAAACCGGAAAGCGAGATGGCCGACGTGTACCGGAAGGAAAACGAAAAAAACGCGCTTTCCAACGACGGTACGATGGCGGAACTGCTGAAGGCGATGAACCAGTGCCTGAAACGTTACCGGGTCATGCAGCCGCTTCCGATGTCGATTGCGCATAAAGAAGTGTCCGCGGAAGAACGGGCGGAAACGCTGCGCGGGATGATCAAACCGCTCGGAAAGACGTTCACGTTATGGGACCTTTGTGCGGACTGCCGGTCGTCTTATATGGTCGTAGTAACGTTTTTGGCAGTGCTGGATATGATGAAAAACGGAGAACTTACCGCAGTGGTAAATGAGAAGGAAATCTGGCTTCAAAGAGGTGTGAATTATGGAGAATAAAGCGGCGTTAGTCGAAGGATTGTTATTTATTGCGGGAGACGACGGGATTTCTTCCGAACGTCTGGCGGATGTTTTCGGGGTATCCGAAGATGAAATGAAAGAACTCCTGGAAACGATGGTCCGTGAATACCGGGAAGACGAAAAACGCGGCATCGAATTAGTTTCCTACGGAGGAAAATATAAATTCGTTTCAAAAGAGATCGTCGCACCGTATGCCAAAACACTGTACGAAGTACTCCCGTCCAACAATTATTCTCCCGCAGCCCTGGAAACACTGGCGATCATTGCCTACAAACAGCCGATTACCCGGGCGGAAATCGAAGAGATCCGCGGTGTAGGCTGTGAATTGATTTTACATAAACTGGTCGCAAGGGATCTGATCCGGGAATGCGGAAGAACGGAAGCTCCCGGAAGACCGTATTTATACGAAGTAACGGAAACCTTCATGGATTCGTTTAAACTGGAAAGTCTGAAGGAATTGCCGAAACTGCCGGATTTCCGTAATCCGACGGAAGAAAAGGAACTGTTTGAATAATGGAACGCCTGCAGAAAGCCATGGCGGCCGCGGGTGTCGCCTCAAGAAGAAAATGCGAGGAACTCATCCTCGCCGGTAGAGTCAAAGTAAACGGATTAGTGGTTACGGAATTGGGAACCAAGGTTACCGCAGAAGACGTGATCACGGTAGACGGGCTGGAGCTCAAAAAAGAAAACTATGTGTATTACGTGCTGAATAAACCGCTGCGCGTGATTTCGTCCGCCAAAGATGAACACGGAAGAAAGACGGCAGTGGAGTTTATTGATACCGATTACCGGGTTTTCCCGGTCGGACGGCTTGATTATAATTCAAGCGGCGTGCTGCTTCTGACAAACGACGGGGAATTCACCAACCTGATGATCCATCCGCGCTATGAAATCGAAAAAGAGTATGCCGTGATCATCAAGGGACATCTGGAAAAGGAAGACGCTGGAAAAATGCTGAAGGGAATCCGCGGTATCGACGGAGAAACGTACAGGGCATACCGGGTCGAAGTACGGAAATACCAGGATCAGCTGACATATTTGCGAATCATCCTTCGGGAAGGAAAAAACCGGGAAATCCGCAAGATGATGGAAAGCCTGGGGTTTGAAGTGACGTCTTTACACCGTCTGCGTTTCGGATGTGTCACGGACAAAAACCTGAAATTCGGGGCATACCGGGCTCTGAAACCGTTTGAAATCAAGCAATTGAAGGAGATGGCGCAGCATGGATCCGAATAAGCGCCGTACATTCCGGATTCTGACCCTTGGATGCAAGGTCAACGCATATGAATCCGAACAATACGCCGAGAGATTATCCGAAGAAGGATTCATACAAAGCGAATCCGATAAAGCGGATATTTTTGTCGTGAATTCGTGTGCGGTTACGAATATTGCGGCGCAGAAATGCCGCCAGCGGATCCACGCGTTAAGAAGAGATTATCCGGATTCCGTGATCGCGATCGTGGGATGTTATGTACAGACCGCGCGTAAGGAATTATCGGTGTTTGATGACTGCGATGTGGTTACGGGATCGTTTGACAAGGAAAAACTGGTCCCGATGATCGTTGACTATCTGCGGACAGGAAACCGTATGATCGCGGTATCGGAAGACAGCGAACCGGTATTCCGGACTTCCATGATCCGTTCGTTCCATCAGACCCGCGCGTACCTCAAAATACAGGACGGCTGTAACCAGTTCTGCAGTTATTGCGTGATTCCGTATGCCCGCGGCAGAGAACGCTGCATGCCTTACGGGGATGTGCTTGCCCAGGCAAAACAACTGGTTTCCGCGGAACATGAAGAACTGGTGCTGACCGGGATCCATACCGGCAGATGGCACGACGGGGATAAGGATCTGGCGGATCTTATGAAGGGATTGCTGGATCATACGCCGGGATTGAAACGGCTTCGTTTGTCATCGATTGAGATGAACGAGGTCAGCGACGCCGTCATAGATCTAATGAAGGAAGACGAACGTGTGGCGCGGCATCTTCACATTCCCTTACAGGCCGGTTCCGATCCGGTATTAAAAGGCATGGGCAGACCGTACACCTTGGCGCAGTACGAAAAGAGAATCGCGGAAATCAAGGAAAGAATCCCCGGTATTTCGATCAGCTCCGACCTGATCGCCGGATTCCCTGGCGAAACGGATGAAATGTTTGCGGAATCGCTGGTCAATATCCGCCGGATCGGACTCAGTTTTCTTCATGTATTCCCGTATTCTCTGCGTAAGGGAACTAAGGCAGAGTTCATGAAAGGACATGTCAACGGAGCCGTAAAGCGCGAAAGAGTGCATGAATTGACGAAACTTTCCGGCGAACTGTATAATGAGTTTAAAGAAACGAAACTCGGGACGGTTTCCTGTGTCTATGTAGAACAGAAAATCGGCGGAATGTGGTTCGGACACAGTTCCGATTATCTTCCGGTCTACATTGAATCTTCCGAAGATCTGGAAGGAAAATTCGTCCCGGTGAAATTGAACGCATACAACGATGAGGGTATGCGGGGGAGTTTGATCGCATGAGATTATCCAGCTTATTTGAAGGTGCACCGGATCTGGAGATCACCGATCTGATGAGCGATTCCCGGCTGACTTGTCCGGGCGGGTTGTTTTTCTGCGTGAAAGGGCTGTCCTTTGACGGGCATAAATATATTCAGGAAGCCAAAAAACACGGCGCCGTGGCGGTCGTATACTCGGACGAACTGGAAGAATTTGATACGGACTTAGTGTATATCCGGGTCGATAATGTGCTCGATGTGCTGAACCAGGTCGCGGAGAAGTTCTACGGATATCCTTCGCGGTATATGCGGGTTCTGGGCGTGACCGGCACCAACGGAAAATCGACGATTGCCATGATCGAACGGTATCTGATCGAACGGTTCATTCCGTGCGGATATATCGGAACGATCGGTATTTTCTATGGCGACAAAACCGAAGAAGAACATTTGACAACTCCGGATGTGGTGGAATTGAATCAGGTGCTTCACAGGATGAAGGAAGAAGGAATGGAGGCGGTGACCCTGGAAGTATCCAGCCAGGGATTAGACCGCAGCCGCGTAAACTCCATTCATTTTGCGTGTGCGACCTTCACGAATCTGACCCAGGATCATTTTGACTATCATCTGAATTTTGAAAACTATTTCTCCGCGAAGATGCGGTTGTTTACGATGATCGACGAAGACACGCCGGCGGTTATCAACATCGACGATCCCTACGGCAAACGGTTCCTGGAAGGGACCACGGGCAGACCGGTGACCTA
>CACZNO010000147.1 GCA_902782505.1 uncultured Erysipelotrichaceae bacterium
CGCAATTCTTCCAAACGGTCCAGCGTACGCGGGTCGGTTTCCTTCTGTAAGGCTTTTTCCTCGATTTCCAGCTGCATCTTCTTTCTCGTCAGTTCATCGAGTTCCGCCGGCATCGAATCCATTTCCACCCGGATATTCGCGCAGGCTTCATCGATCAGGTCGATCGCCTTGTCCGGTAAGAACCGGTCGGTGATATAGCGTTTCGATAACGTCGCTGCGGCAATAATCGCCTCGTCGAGGATCTGTACGCCGTGATGCGCCTCAAACCGGGACTTCAGACCGCGCAGGATCGATACGGTCTCTTCCACACTCGGCTCTTCGACCTGCACTTTCTGGAATCTTCTTTCCAGCGCCGCGTCTTTTTCGATGTACAGACGGTATTCGTTGAAGGTCGTCGCACCGATACAGCGCAGTTCCCCGCGGGCCAGCATCGGCTTCAGAAGATTCGCCGCGTCCATGGATCCTTCGGTCTTTCCGGCTCCAACCAGGTTGTGCAGTTCATCGATAAAAAGGATGATGTCCCCGTTGGCGTTCTGAACTTCATCGAGCACGCCTTTCAGACGTTCCTCGAATTCCCCGCGGTATTTTGCGCCGGCGATCAGCGCGCCGAGATCCAGTTCGATCAGCCGTTTCGTCTTTAATCCGGTCGGCACGTCGCCTTTCATGATCCGCCATGCGATACCTTCGACAATGGCGGTTTTACCTACGCCCGGTTCCCCGATCAGGACCGGGTTATTCTTGGTTTTACGGGATAAGATGGTGATGACACGGCGGATTTCATCGTCACGTCCGATGACCGGATTGATTTTTCCGTCCTTGACATCCTGTACCAGATCCCGTCCATACTTCTTGAGAGCTTCCAATTGGTTCTCACTCGTTTTTTCGGTCATCTTTTTCCCTCCTCTCCGTTCCAGTTCGGCTTCGTAACAAGTCTCCTTGCGAAGCCCGTATTTCTTGACGAACTCCCGGGAGATCGTCGATTTATTGAACAGTAAACTGATAAAGTACGACGCGACGGTCAGATAGGTTTCTTCATGTTCTTCCGCCCATTTTTCCGCGTCGAAAAACGTATCCGACACATCCGCGTCCATACCCGGCTGTGCGGCTCCCGTTACGGTGGAAATCCGCGCCAGATACGCGTCCACCATGGCTGTCATTTCTTTTTTATTCATGCCCAATCTGGTGATCAGGCCGTCAATAATGTCGTCGTTGAAGATCGCCTTGTACATGTGTACGCTGGTGATCACGGCGTGATGCGAATTCCGCGCGAGTTCAAACGCGCGCATCACGACTCTCTGCAATGCTTCGCTCAACTTATCAAAATCCATCGTTTACCTCCTAGCGGAAGGCATCTTTGAACCGTTCAAAGGCGGATTTGGACTTCTTCGTTTCAAGTTCCTTCAGCTGTCTGTAAAGTTCTTCTTCTTTCCGGGTAAGAGTCTTCGGGACTTTTACCTCGATGATCACATACTGGTCGCCCGCGGAGGAGTTGCCGGCGCCTTTGATACCTTTTCCGCGCATGCGGATACGGTCGCCTTCCTGCGTCCCCGCCGGAACGGATAATTCCACATCCCCGTATACGGTCGGCACGTCGATCTTGCATCCCAGCGCCGCATCCACGCAGCTGATCGGGACCCGGATCGAAATATCCTTTCCGTCACGTACGAAGTATTCGTGCTTTTCCACCAGAACCTCAATGTAGAGATCGCCGTTGGGTCCGCCGTTGACACCGCGTTCGCCCTTGCCCGGGATCCGGAACTGCTGTCCGGTGTAGACTCCGGCCGGGATCGTCAGATCGATGGTCACATGACGGCGTTCGTAACCCTTTCCCTTACAGCGCGGGCAGACTTTCTTGATGGTCTTTCCCTTGCCGCGGCAAGTCGGACATACATTCTGGGTCTGGAACACGCCGAAAGCCGTTCTCTGTTGGGTCATCACGCGCCCGGTTCCGTGACATGTCGCGCACGTTTCAATATCGGACGGCGAATTTGCGCCGGACCCATGACAATCCGGACAGGTTTCATCCACGTCCAGCTCAATCGGGACTTTCTTTCCGCGTACGGCTTCCATGAACGTGATCTTTAACTGCATATACCGGTCATCGCCCTGCATGGCGGAATTCGCACTGCGGGTCCTGCCGCCCATGCC
>CACZNO010000148.1 GCA_902782505.1 uncultured Erysipelotrichaceae bacterium
GATTCTGGTGACAGCCATCACACCCACCAAAGCCGGAGAAGGAAAAACGACTACGACCGTCGGTCTAGCGGACGGTTTATCCCGCATCGGTAAGAAAGTCATGGGCTGTCTGCGCGAACCGTCTTTGGGCCCGGTTTTCGGTGTGAAAGGCGGCGCAACCGGCGGCGGATATGCCCAGGTCGTGCCGATGGAAGATATCAACCTGCACTTTACGGGAGACCTTCACGCCATCACGGCCGCCAACAACCTCATCAGCGCTGCCCTGGACAACTCCCTGTATCAGGGGAATCCCCTGCGCATTGATCCGGAAAGAGTCCTCTGGAAACGCGCGATGGACATGAATGACCGTGCGTTACGCCGCATCGTCGTCGGAATCGGCGAGAAAAACGGCGTGGAACGGAACGACGGCTTCAATATCACCGTCGCATCGGAAATCATGGCGATCTTGTGCCTCTCCAAAGATTTCAAGGACTTCAACCGCCGCGTGAACGAAATCGTTCTGGCGTTCAACGAAGACGGCGAACCGGTGACGGTCAAAGACCTCGGCGTCGGCGGCGCGGTAACGGCGCTGATGCTGGATGCGCTGAAACCGAATTTGGTCCAGTCGCTCGAACATACGCCGTTCTTTATTCACGGCGGACCGTTCGCGAATATCGCGCACGGCTGTAATTCCGTCATCGCCACAACGACCGCGCTGAAGCTGGCGGACTATGTGGTAACGGAGGCAGGCTTCGGAGCCGATCTTGGCTGCGAAAAGTTCTGCGATATTAAGTGCCGCGCGGCCGGAATCCGCCCGGATGCGATCGTACTGGTTGTGACGGTGCGTGCGCTGAAACTGCACGGCGGTGTTCCGTTTGCCGATCTGAAGGAAGAAAATGTCCCGGCTGTGGAAAAAGGATTTGAGAACGTTGTTAAACACGCGGATACGTTGTCTAAAATCGGCGTACCGTTTGTCCTGGCGCTGAACCGTTTCTACCTGGATACCGGCGAGGAACGTGATACGGTGCTTCGTCTTGCGAAGGAACACGGCTTCCCGATCGTCATCGCGAACGGCTGGGAAAAAGGCGGACGCGGCATGACGGAACTCGCGGAAAAAGTCGTCGAACTGACGGATTCTCCGAATCATTTCCGTTATATCTACGAAGAATCGGATTCTTTTGAGGAAAAACTTCAGAAGATCGTCCGCGAAGTATACGGCGGAAAAGACGTCGTCTTCACCGAGAGCGCGCAAGCGCAGCTGAAAACCTTCCGGAAATTCGGATGGGACAAGCTGCCGGTCTGCGTTGCGAAGACGCAAAGCTCCCTGACGGATAACGCGAAGATCCTCGGCGCGCCGAAAGATTTCACGGTCACCGTCCGCGAACTGCGCATCTCCAAAGGCGCCGGATTCGTGGTCGTTCTGACCGGCAGCGTCATGACAATGCCGGGCTTGCCGAAAGTACCGGCCGCCAATCTCATCGGCGTCAATGACGACGGAACGATTTACGGATTATTCTAGAAAGGAGAGTGCCGCATGGCTTCCTGTATCTATGTCACCAACCGGGAAATGATTGAGTATCATCGCTTAAACGGCGCGAACGAACTCAATTTCTGGCGTCCTTTATCCCAGACCCGCATGAAGAAATTCTATCCGGGGGACCTGATTTTCTTTCTGACGAAGACCGACATTCCGGGTAAGTCGAAAGAAAAAGGCATCATCGGATACGGCGAATATGTCCGTTCGGAACGGCTGTCTCTTTCGACGATGTGGCGCAAGTACGGCGATAAAAACGGGTACGCCGCTTTGGACGCGCTCCGTTCCGCCATGAAGGAATACGGCAACCGGATCCCGGAAAAGATCAGCTGTCTGTACATCGATCACGTCGTCTTCTTCAACAGTCCGGTCTTCCCTTCCGACATCGGAATGAAGATCCCCTGGAATCTCGAAAGTTACACGTACACCAACGACGGCAAAAACGATTATACCTACAAGCTTCTGGAAGCCGGAAGCCGCGTCGGATTGAACTACTGGGCGGCCACCATGACCTCGAATAAGGCCGAAGAAGACTGGTTCAACAAAGACTTGCGCAGGAATAGAGTTTCAGTTTTTGAGGAATCTATTCCCGACCTAGAGTTGTCAAAAAGCGTTATAAAATCAGGCGAATCGGCGATTTCGGCATATACGCGCGAAAACCCCGGCCTCAAGAAGGTCAACGAGAAAGCGAAAATCTGGTACGAGGACGACGAACAAGGCGGGACCGTCTGGATCCCCTGTCTGATCGGGGTCCGCGACATAGAAAAACTTAAGACTTTGGCGGGACATCTTTGGATGTGGGCCAAAAAACTGACCGACGAAAAAGCGCAGACACGCGTCAAAGTTCTGGTTAAACCGGAGACCGCAAAGGCTCTTACAGAGCGCTTCTTCTTACCGGAACGCGTGACTTTAGTGCCTTTCGATCAAGAATAAACCGTCCTTCACGGACGGTTTTCTTTCGATAAATCCAAACGGGATTTTTCTTGTATAGCCCGGGCCTGTTTGGACAGAGGCGACTTTTGATAAACGATCCCCGCGTCCTCCAGGATTTTCCGGAAGTTCTTTTTTCTGCCTTTGTATCCGGTGATTTCGTACTCGATTTCATAGTCGGTGATTTCCCCGTAGTGATTCTCGTCCAGACAAAGATCGGCTTCTTTCGGAAGCTTGACTTCACGCCGGACCGTCGTTAACGATCCGACTTCCTCAAACGGCGGAAACATGCCTTCCCCGGCTAAGTATTCCAAAACTTCCGGCGACTTGTTCGGGTCAACCTCTGCGCAGACGACTTCGTGTTCCAGCCTGCCGCCGGAGGCCTTTTTCTTGTGCGTAAAAAGAACGTGATCCCCGAAATCCCGCATCCGGAATACTTTGTCCAATCCTGCGGCGCGGAAATAGTGATTCGTCTGTACGGTCACCGTTACGTCCGTAAAACGCGATAAAACGCGGTCATACTCTTCTTTTGTCACCATGACCTTGTATTCGATTTCCAGGTTTTCGTTCATCTCAGACCTCTTTCTTCATCGAAACGTGCCATATTCCCGCCTCGACAAACCGTTCTCCGTACGGCGTATATCCGTTTTGGGCATAAAACTGTTCCGCGTGGACCTGTGCGTGCAAGCGCAGCTCCTTTACTCCTTGGGAGCGGACCGTGTCCTCCGCGAACGCGAGAACTTCCGATCCGATGCCGGTATGTCGATAGCCGGGCAATACGCAAAGCCTTCCGAGAGTCGCAAATTCATCGTGAGGTTCCCACAAGATCCGGCACGCGGCGACCGGCTTTTCTCCGTCATAGGAGATGATGTGGGTCGCGTCCGCGTCCTTTTCGTCGATCTCGATCAGCGGGTCCACCTTCTGTTCCCCGACGAAGATGCGGCTGCGGAGGTATACGGCGTGAAAGAAATCCTTTTGCGTGGTACAGATTTTCGTTTGCGTCATAATGCCTGCCTCTTTTTTGATTCTATGATATATTATATACACGAGGTGTGAAATGAAAAAACTATATTCCTTATGGGATGTATATAAATATCCGCTGGTGCTTCTGTTTATCGCCGCGGGGCTGAAAGGGTTCGGAAATCTCTGTCTGGATCCGTTAGTCACCGGGTTAATTCCCGGCGAATACGGCTGGCTGAACAACATCTGGTCTTCATTTATATACATCGGCACATTCCTGGAACGTATGTTTCCCATATTCTTCCTGGTGCGGTACATATCCCGCCGGTTCGAAGACGGTTTCCCGGTAATGACGGCATTGGTCGCGTACGTGCTCTTCAACGTCGTGACGATGTTCTACGGGCCGTACAATCTTCCGATTTACCAGTACAACACGACCCTGGGCATGTCGTGGTTAGGGGAATACGGAAACATCGCGATGATGAAATATCCGCTGTTCCTGGGCGTTTTAGGGGCCTTGGTGATCGGATGGATCGTATCCTTCACCTACAAGAGATCGCGCAAACGCTTCGCTTACGGCTTCTTAGGCTTCATGAACAACGACGTCTACTCGATGATGAACGCGCTGATCCTGACGGCAGCCGCCGGATTTGCGTTCGCGTACGGCTGGAAATACGCGCTGACCGGGCTCCAACAGGTCCTGGACTACATCGCCGCCGATATCTACAATCCCTCCAACCTGTTCTTCTACGGGCTGACGGAACAGGTCTTAAGCGTTCTGGGCTTACAGGATCTGATCCGCGAACCGTTCTGGTTCGGTTCCCTGGGCGGGACCTGGATGGACAACTTCGGAAAATCCTACAGCGGCGACGTCACCTTATGGACGACCTTTGTCCGCATGAATATGTCTTCGATCCGTTACGGCCGGTTCATCACACCGTACTATATCGCGAACCTCTTCGCGGTACCGGGCTTCTTCGCCGCCATCTACAGTCTTACGACGGATAAGCTCAAAAGACGCCGTTATACCGGGTTATTGATCCTGGCGATCCTGGTTTCGATCTTCTCCGGATGCGTGTGGCCGTTAAACATCTTCTTGGTCCTGACGGCGCCGGCGGTATTCTTCTCGCATACGGTATTCCTATGCGTGTTATACGCGTTATTGCCGCAGATCAACGTCATGATCGGGTACTCCTACACCGGCACGGTGGCGGACGCGTTACCCGGCAATCTGATGTCCTTGATTCCGTACATCACCAACGCCAACTACGCCGGCATTGTGCTGAAGACGGCGCTTATCGGACTTGGCTACTTCTTCGTCTATTTCTTCTTAACAAGACTCTATTACCGCCGTATCTCCGGCGACTTCTTAGACAGCCGGAAAGATGAAAACTATACCAACCAGGTCATCGAAGCCCTCGGCGGAACCGCCAACATCCGATTTGTCAATTCGACTTTCGATGCGATCACGGTTTATCTCTATGATCCGTCCAAGCTCAACAGTTCTCATCTGATTGAACTCGGCGCGTACCGCGTACTTAATACAAGAGCCGGCATTGAACTCCAGTTCGGACCGCGCAGTTCCAACCTGCGGATCCGTCTTACCAAGGCCGTCGAGAAATATCTCGAGGAACAGCGCGCCAAACCGGTCGTTGTCTCCTCGGACATCAAGCTGTAGAAAACACAACCTTGAAACGAAGACAGGACTTTCGATGGTTCCTGTCTTCGTTTTTTTCATGCGTAAGACGCCTGAAAGGAACCGGACGGGAATCAATCCGCGAAAGAAGATACCGTGCGTCATAGAGCCGTTTTGAGGGCTTCCCGCAAAAAACACGGGACCCGGCGATCGGGAAAGCGCGGACGATTTGTGTTTATGATATAATAAAAAGAAGCGAGGTTCTTATGGCAGAATATACACCGATGATGAAACATTACCTTACCCTGAAGGAACAGAATCCGGACACCCTGATCTTTTACCGTCTCGGAGATTTTTATGAACTCTTCATGGACGACGCGAAGATCGCCTCGAAGGAACTCGACCTGGTGCTGACCGGAAGAAACGCGGGACAGGAAGACCGGGTCCCGATGTGCGGCGTGCCGCATCACGCGGTCAACAGCTACATCCAGCGCTTAATCCAAAAGGGCTATAAGGTCGCCATCGCGGAACAGCTGGAAGATCCTGCCGAAGCGGTGGGCTTGGTCAAGCGCGACATCATCCGCGTCATTACGCCGGGAACCTCGACCGACGAATCGCAGGATGAACGGATCTCCGTCTATCTCGGATCGATCTACGATTATCAATACGGATTCGCCGTCACGCTGGCGGAGCTGGCGACCGGGGAGACAAAGGCCTTCTTGCTGGACTATGACGAGACCGATCTCGTGCAGTTCCTGCGCACGAAAAACGTCCGCGAAGTCGTTCTTTCCTCCGCGGAAGTCCAAAAAGCGCGCGGAAAATCCTGGGTGCGTCTTTCGGATGTGACTTTGTCGTCATGCGATGATGACGTCCTGCGGCAGGAATATGAAGAACTCTTGGGTAACATTAGAGATTCCAGAATTATCGCCTCTTTCGGGCGCTTGGTAAACTACCTGGAAGCGACCCAGAAAAAGGCAATCCGGAACCTTTCGCCTCTGACGCTTTCCAAGGACGGCGACTATCTCTATATGGACTACTCCACCAAACAGAATCTGGAGCTGACCGCACCGATGCGAAACGGCACAAAAAGCACGACAGTATGGGGCTTTTTGGACCATTGTCAAAGCTCCATGGGGTCAAGGACCCTGCGTCGCTGGGTGGAATATCCGTTAGTTCAAAAAGAGGAGATCCTGCGCCGTCAGGACATGATCGGCTGGCTGAACCGGAACTATCTTTCCAAGGGAAAACTCAAGGAAAAACTCGGAGACGTATACGATCTGGAACGGTTGATTTCACGCATTGCGTTAGGCAGTGTGAACGCAAAAGATTGTCTAAGGTTACATAAGACTTTGTCGTCTGCGCCGGAAATTCTGGAGATACTGCGCAAGGCAAAGATCGATGAAGAATTCGAAAATACCCCCGACGGTGAAGAGTGCGCGGCGTTACTGGACAATGTGTTCGTTGACGACCCGCCGGTATTGACCAACGAGGGCGGCATGTTCCGGGACGGATACAGCGCGGAGCTGGATGAGTTACGCCGGATCGGCAAAAATTCGAAGGAGTGGCTGACCGCCTTTGAGGCGAAGGAAAAAGAGCGCACCGGCATCAAAAACTTGCGCATCGGATACAACCGCGTCTTCGGTTATTATATCGAAATCAGCAAAGGAAACCTCCCCCTGGTGAAGGAGGAATGGGGCTATATCCGCAAACAGACCCTCACCAACAACGAGCGCTTCATCACCCAGGAACTCAAGGAAAAAGAGGACGAGATCCTGCACGCGGAAGAGCGCGCGGTCAAGCTGGAAAGCCTTCTTTTCGAGGAACTGGTATCAAAGCTCAAGGAGGAAATTCCGACGCTTCAGACGATCGCAAAAGCCCTCGCGAAGGCTGACGCGTACTATTCGTTAGCCGAAGCCAGCGCGAAACCGGGCTATGTCAAACCGGTCTTCAGCGAAGAAAGAAGCGTCCGGATCGAAAACGGACGGCACCCGATTCTGGAGTCGGTGCACTCCGAAACGCCGTACATCGCCAACTCCGTGATCATGCCGGAAGAGACGAACGTCTTAATGATCACCGGTCCGAACATGGGCGGTAAATCGACCTACATGCGCCAGACGGTGTTGATTCTGATCATGGCGCAGATCGGCTGTTACGTACCGGCGAAGAGGTGCGAACTTCCGATTTTCGACAAGATCTTTACCCGCATCGGCGCCTCGGATGATATCCTGGCGGGACAGTCCACGTTCATGGTCGAGATGAACGAAGCCAACCACGCGTTAAAGAACGCGACCCGGAATTCCTTCATCCTGTTCGATGAGATCGGAAGAGGTACAGCGACTTACGACGGAATGGCTTTGGCGCAGGCGATCGTGGAGTATATCACGACCTGTATCGAGGCCAAGACGATGTTTTCGACGCACTACCATGAACTTACGAGTTTGGAAGAGACACATTCGACCATCAAGAACGTACATGTGACCGTGCACGAGGCGGATGACGTCATTACTTTCTTATATAAAGTCAAAAACGGACCCGCGGACCGCTCCTACGGCATCAACGTGGCGAAGCTCGCGGATCTGCCGGAAAGCGTACTGGAACGCGCGAAGGTTCTTCTGAAGATCATGGAGACCCAGAACGCCTCCAAGCGCAACGCGCAGACCCAGATGATTATGATGGAAAAGGTGCCGGAGAACCTTGATAAGATCCGGAAACTGTTGGAGATGACCGATCCCAACGCGATGACGCCGATTGCGGCGTTACAGTTCGTGGCGGATCTGAAGGAAATCGCCGGAAAGAAGGAACCGTAATGGGAAAGATACAGAAACTGAGCGACCAGCTTACCAATATGATCGCCGCCGGCGAAGTCGTGGAACGTCCGATGGGCGTTGTCAAGGAACTCGTGGAAAACGCGATCGACGCCGGGGCGACGGAAATTGAGATTCAGATCGAAGACGGCGGGCTGAAGCGCATGACCGTGATCGATAACGGTTCCGGCATGGACGCGGAAGACGCCGTGCATTCCCTGGAACGTCACGCGACCTCCAAAATCGCGAAAACCGAAGACCTCTGGAATATTCATACGATGGGATTCCGCGGTGAAGCGTTACCGTCCATCGCGTCGGTATCGAAGTTTTCCTTATTGACCAACGACGGGACCGGGGGAACCGAGATCCGTTCGGAATACGGAAAGATCGTTTATGCCGGACCCAAGGCGGCGCCGGAAGGAACCCGCGTCAGCGTCGAAGATCTTTTCTATAAGACCCCCGCACGCCTGAAACACATGAAATCTCCCCAGAACGAGGGAAGCGCCGTCATGGACCTGGTCGAAAAGTTCGCGTTCGCGAAGCCTAAGATCGCCTTCCGCCTGGTATCCAACGGAATACTGCGGTATGAAACGACCGGATCGGGAGATCTGAAGGAAGTCCTATACCGCACCTATGGCGAAGAGATCGCGGAAAATGCGGTGTTGGCGGCGTTCTCCGATTATGACTTTACGGTGGAATGCGTACTGGCGATGCCGGAACACACCCGGGCCAGCCGGAACTTTATCAATATCTATCTCAACGACCGCGTGATCCGAAGCTTCGGTATTACGAAAGCCGTGATTGCCGCCTATGAGCCCTATCACGCGCCGGACCGTTACCCGATCGCGGCCGTAAAGATTTCCGCCGACGCGCGTCTGGCGGATGTGAATGTGCACCCGTCCAAGTGGGAGGTGCGCCTTTCCAAACAGAAACAGCTGGAAACCCTGATCGAGGAAAATATCCGCGAAACCTTAAAGCGCGAGATGGAGACCCGGGAGCTGCCGTTAGGTTCCATGAACGTCACGGTCCCGCGCGAAGAGGAACCC
>CACZNO010000149.1 GCA_902782505.1 uncultured Erysipelotrichaceae bacterium
ACATTCATGGAATTGTAATGGGAAAGCGACGATTCCTTCAAAAGACGGTCGTGCAGATAGGAGTTATACACAACGTGGTAACTGCCGATAAGACCCGAAAGATTAAAGGTCTTGGACGGCGCGTAGAATGCGGCGGTGCGCATTTTGGCGTCTTCGGAGACGGATTGAGTCGGAATGTGTTCATGCCCCTTGAGCGTTAAATCGCTCCAGATCTCATCCGCCGCGACCATGACGTCGTATTTACGGAAAATCTCCATCGCAGAGAGGATTTCCTCTTTTTCCCAGACCCGGCCGGTCGGGTTATGCGGAGAACAGAAAATCGCCGCATGGATCCGGTTTTCACGGATCTTGGTTTCCATATCCTCATAGTCCATGACCCAGCGTCCGTTTTCATCCTTCACCAGATCCGAGGAAATGATTTTATAGCCGTTGTCCTTCAGAATCCGGGTGAATCCCACGTAGGTCGGCCTATGCACCAGCACGGCGTCCCCTTTGGAACAGAAGACGTTTAAGGCATTGACGATTCCGCCCAGGACTCCGTTTTCATACCCGATGTTTTCCCTGGAAAGACCGGTTACGCGGTTGCGGGTTTTCTGCCAATCGATGATGGCGTCATAATAGGCGTCCGATACCAGGTAATACCCGTAAAGCGGGTGTTCGATCCGTTTGCGCAATTCCGCACTGACCGACGGAGCCGTTTGGAAATTCATGTCCGCGATCCACATCGGGATCACATCAAACCCTTCTTTCGGTTTTCCGAGCACCGAGCCGTTTAAAACCGCGTCATACGCCAGCGCGTCCTTCCCGATCCGGTCCGGAACGTTTGTAAAATCATATTTCATATGCGTCCTCCTGCACTGCCATTTTTATTGTAGTCTATCCTATTGCCGCAAGAAAGACCTTTTCCTCAATCATGGCATCTGCCGAAGGTGAAAATTCCCCTCGGACAGTAGGAATTTTCTTCAAATCCAAGTACAATAAAATCAAGGAAGTGAACCATATGATCATTGAAATCCATTTACCTGACCAAACGGTCATTCAACGGGAGTTTTCCAACCCCGTTTTGGCGCGGAATCTCGCCAAGGAATACCAGAAACAATGTCCGAATCCGATTCTGACCTGCCGAATCAATCACCAGGACCGCAGCCTGCACACCCTGATCGGGGAAAGCTGCATCCTGGAGTTATGCGATCTGCGCACTCCTTCCGCCAACATGTCCTACCAGACTTCCCTGACCTTCCTTTACAACAAAGCCGTACACGACGTTTTGGGAAAAGACGTGAAAGTGGCGATCTGGAACTCCCTCAACAAGGGTCTTTATACAACCATTCGTCCGGGAAATTTCACTGCGGAAGACGTGAAGAAAGTCGAAGCGCGCATGAAAGAACTGGTCGACATGGACATCACTTTTATCCAGCGCACCATCAAGCGGGAAGAAATCGAACGGATCGCCGAACAGAAAGGCACCCAGAAGATGTTCCGGAATTCCCCGGATGTCAACGAGGCGGAGTATTGTTCGATTCTCGACGAATCGGAGATCCTGTTCTATCATTTGCTGCCGTCGACCGGCTATCTGCAGGCGTTTGAATTACGCAAGTATCATAACGGCATCCTTCTTCGTTTCCCGCATCCTCTTCTGTCCCCGGAAAAAGTTTTGCCGTACGAAGACCAGAAGATGTTATACGAAGCGTTCTCGGAAGCGGCCCGCTGGGGAAGACTGATGGGTATCAATTATGCCTCGGATCTGAATGAAAAGATGCTGACAGGCGACTACAAGGATCTGATTCTTTTGAGCGAAGCCCTGCACGAAAAGAAAATCGCCGAAATCGCACGCATGATCCACGATTCCGGCAAGCGCATGGTTCTGATTGCCGGACCGTCCTCTTCCGGAAAGACCACGTTCGCGAAACGTTTAATCATCCAGCTGCGGGTTTTAGGCAACAATCCGCTGTACATGGGAACGGACGATTACTTCAAGGAACGTTCCGAAACACCGGTTCTGGAAAACGGCAAGAAGGATTACGAAAGCTTACGGGCGATGGATACCGATCTGCTTGCGAAAAACATGAACGAACTTCTGGAAGGAAAGGAAGCCGATCTGCCGGTTTACGATTTCATTGCGGGCGAAAAGAAATTCGGCACCCGCCTTACCATGATCGATCACACCCAGCCGATTATTCTCGAAGGGATCCACGCGCTGAATCCGGCTTTGACCGGCGGCATTCCGGACGAGGAGAAATTCAAGATCTACATCAGTCCTTTGACGCAGGTCAACATCGACCCGTACAACCGCATCCCCACGACCGATACGCGGTTATTGCGCCGGATGGTCCGGGACTTCCAGTTCCGCGGCTACAGCGCCAACGAAACGATCCGCAACTGGCCGGAAGTACGCGCCGGAGAAGAAAAATACATCTTCCCGTTCAACGGGGAAGCGGACGTCTTCTTCAATTCCCACGCGTTATACGAATTGGCCGTGCTGAAGAAATACGCCGAACCGTTATTGCGGAAGATCACACCGGAGGAAAACGAATACGCCGAAGCCGTGCGTCTTCTGGATTTCCTCGAATTCTTCGTAGCGATGCCGGATGATTCCATCATCCCCAACAATTCCATCATGCGGGAGTTCATCGGCGGAAGCGTCATCGTACATTAAAAAAGAGGAGACCGGTTCACGGTCTCGCTCTTTTTTTATTCCTCCGGCTTTTGGGGACGCCGGGACTCCCAATCCGTCAAAACTTTACGCAGAAGGGTTTTCATGGTTTCTTTTTCTTCCTCGCTCAGGCACGCGAAGGCGTCTTCTTTCGGCATTTCCGCGGGGATCTGTTCCGCTAAGCGCTTGCCTTCTTCGGTCAGGACGATCTTGGCCATGCGGCGGTCTTCTTCTTCGCGCGTGCGTTCGACCAAACCTTTTTCTTCCATCTTGCGTACGATCTCACTGATCGAACCCGGACGGACGCGCAGGTGTTCCTGTAAGTCCTTCTGGCTCCATTCGCCCTCTTTGACCAGAGTGCGAAGGATTCTATCCTGGGTCATGCCGAAGCGATGATGTCTTTTATGACGCAGAATATGACCGCTGATCATCATCAGGGTTTCCAGATCTTCGATTTCTTCCGGCTTCGGGCGTTCCATCGGCATATGCGGACGCATTCCGCGCGGACCGCATCCGTGCATTCTTCTATGGCAGCGTCTTCCTTCCGGTCTTTCATTTTCGTTTTCAACTTCCAGGTTTTCCAAATCTCTGTTGAACTCTCTCATATATACGCACCTCCTTCTTTAGGCACCTAAATAATATTCTGTCATTCAATATATGTCAAGGTACCTAAACATATTTTTTCAGTTCTTTCCTTACGGGACATGATTCCGTATAATAAATATATGAAATGCCCGGAAAACTATCTCGCGGAAATGAAGGAACTGTTCAGGGAAGACTGTGACGCGTATCTGCGTTCTTTTGACGACGCGCCTTCTTCCGGATTGCGCATCAATACCGCCAAAATCAGCACAGAGGATTTCCTGTCCCTTGCCCCGTTTCATCTGACCCCGGTCCCCTGGACTTCCAACGGGTTTTATTACGCGAAAGAAGATGATCCCGCTCGGCATCCTTTCTACCACGCGGGTCTTTATTACATCCAGGAGCCCAGCGCCATGTGCCCGGCATCCATCCTTCCGGTCCGCGAAAACGACGTTGTGCTGGACGCCTGCGCCGCCCCGGGCGGAAAGAGTTTCGAATTGGCTTCCAAACTGCGCGGCACGGGATTATTGGTATCCAACGACATCAGTTTTTCCCGTCAGAACGCGACTTTACGCCATCTGGAGCGTGCCGGAGCCGCGAATATTCTGGTAACCGGCAACGATCTGCGGGATTTCTTAGGCGCGTATGACGGATTCTTCGACAAGATCCTGCTGGATGTCCCCTGTTCGGGCGAAGGCATGTTCCGCAAGGATCCTTCCCTGATCAAGGCCTACGAAACAAAAGGAAGTTCCTATTACGCACCGTTACAGAAGGAATTACTGGAAGCCGCGTGGCAGCTTTTGAAAGACGGCGGATATCTGGTCTATTCCACCTGTACTTTCTCCGTAAAAGAGAACGAAGAAGTCCTTGCATCCCTTCTGGATCAACATCCCGAAGCCGTGATCTGTCCGCTGGAAAACCGTCCCGCGCTGTTTGCGGAAGGAATCGGCGACCGGTTCCGCAATTGCGCCCGGTTATATCCGCACAAACTGCGCGGAGAAGGTCATTTTGCGGCGTTGCTGCAGAAACGGACCGCATCCGGTTCGTTCCCGCATACCCGTCTTCCGCAGGAAGTTCCCCTTCCCCGTTCTTTCGGAGATTTTCTTTCCCATGTCCGCGGTATTCCGGAAGGTTACCGCTATGAGATCCGGAAAGAAAAAATCCATCTTGTTCCGGACATCCGTCTGCCGGAAAAGAAGCTGCGGGTCCTGCGGTCCGGATTGTATCTCGGAGAACTGCGGAAAGGCCGGTTTGAGCCTTCCCAAGCCTTCGCCATGGCTTTACGCAAAGAGCAGTTCGATCAGACGGTCTCCTTTGCGGCGGATGATCCGCGTTTAGCCAAATACCTCAAGGGAGAGACCGTCTTCGTAAACGGATGTCCCGACGGTCTGGTTCTGGTGTGCGCCGGGGATTATCCGGTCGGATTTGCGAAAGGAAACGCGGGTTCTCTCAAAAACAAGCTGGACCCCGCATGGAGGAAATTATGAGATTGGACAAATATCTGGCGGATATGGGGATCGGCACCCGTTCGGAAATCAAAAAAAAGATCCGTGACAAGCGGGTCCGGGTCAGCGGAGAAATCATCCGCAGCGCCGATTTCAAAGTACAGGAAAACGACACCGTCACCCTGGATGACGAAGTAATTTCCTATAACGCCTATGAGTATGATCTTTTATACAAGCCCTCCGGCTTTTATTCCACCGTTGATTATTCTCCCAACGTAACGGAGCTTCTGATCAATCCCCGCAAGGGAGTCATGCCGGTCGGAAGGCTTGACAAGGACACCGAAGGATTACTGCTTCTGACCAATGACGGAA
>CACZNO010000150.1 GCA_902782505.1 uncultured Erysipelotrichaceae bacterium
AGAACGGCGCGAATTCTTCCTTGGTCCAGGGTCTTGTCATCTTCGGAACCATCCCGGCGCCGGACATCAGGACAGCGCCCTTGACCACGCCTTTGAGAATCTGGGAATACATCAGGTTCATGATCGACATCGCGCCGGCGGACTGTCCCATGACGGTAATACGGTCCGGGTCTCCCCCGAAATCGGCGATGTGTTCCTTGATCCACTTCAATCCGAACACCATGTCGTGCAATCCGTAGTTTCCGCACTCGTATAGCGAGAACACGTTCAGACGGTATCCCAGCGATACGAACAGAACGTCGTGCTTCGCGTATTCCGTGCACGTTCCGTACGGAAGTTCGCCGACAGTGCCGGTTTCAAACCCGCCGCCGTGAATGAATACGAGGACCGGATGGTTCTTCGCGTTTTTCTTCGTGATGATATTCATGGTCATCGGGGATTCCGCGAACTTGAATTCGCGGTCGCTGCGGAATTCCTTGTGGTAAAACGCGTCCTGGCCTTTCGATTCATCGCGGTAGGTCAGGTACTGGTAACAGTCGATCTCGGTATCCGTCGCGTCAAATTCGTCCCATTTGGGATACGGTTTCGGAAGTTCAAAACGCTCCGTGACTGCGTACGGGATTCCCTTGAACATCCAGACATCGTTTTCCTCAATGCCGGTCACTTTTCCCAAAGAAGTTTCAATCGTTACTTTCTGCATGGTTACTCCCTAAGCGGAAAACCGGAAAGACTAAGCTTTCCGGTTGAGCATTTCTTTCTCGAATGCTTTCTGTTTTTCGTCGTGGATCCGCGCCAGTTTCTGTTTGATTTCCTTCCACCAGTCGCCGTCCAGCGGATAGAACTTGCCGATTAAGAACGCGCATAAGAATAACAGCACGATGGAAATCGACAGCCAGGAAATCCGGATACCGAGTTTTGCGGTAGCGTTCTGCGCCGCGATTTCGATATTCGGATCATAACCGAACCAGCCCAGCATGATCGGGAAAATCGCGTTGGCGATACTGATCGCCGGCTTGCAGACAAACGAGTTAACGCCGGCATACATGCCTTCACGGCGTAATCCGGACACGTGTTCATCGTAGTCGATGACATCGCCGTTCATTAACGGAACTAAGTACATGCCTCCCGCAAATCCGATGCCGGAGCCTAAGAAGCCGATGATACCCGCAATTGTCGTCTGGCCGAACGCCATCATGACTGCCAACGCCGTACCGAAAATCAAGCACATCAGGACCATGGACTTCTTGATACCGAACTTGCCGCCCGGGCCCATCCATAACCAGATGCCGAAGATGATGCCGACAAACATCGCCGCGTAGCAGAACAGCATGTTCACGCCGGTCGCGCTGAAGTAATAGCTCAAGCCCATCATCAAGGCCGTCTGAATGAAGGTTACCGAGAAGGAAATCGATTCAAACGCCAGGAAGCTCTTATTCTTGAAGCAATTTACGATCGACTGGATCAAGGGATACTGTTCCTCTTCCTGCGTATATCCTTTTTCTTTATAGAAGAAGGTACTGAAGAACATGATCAGACCCGCAACAACACCGACAATCGTCATAATAATCTGGAAGGTCTGTAACGAGGTGTTCAGGATGCCTTCGATCATGCCTAACAGAGCCAACGGAACCGACAGGGCAATCAATCCGAAGATGACTTTGACAAACAGGATCTTCGAACGGGCTTCGTT
This sequence comes from uncultured Erysipelotrichaceae bacterium, assembly GCA_902782505.1. Taxonomy (GTDB): domain Bacteria; phylum Bacillota_I; class Bacilli_A; order Erysipelotrichales; family Erysipelotrichaceae; genus RUG11872. The sequence goes on from CACZNO010000150.1 coordinate 1,691, forward strand.
GGTGACCGCCATTTCAAACGGCATAACGTATAACGAAGTCGCAATCGCGGTATATAACGCGTCGAATAAGAACAGTGAGATCAGCATCTGAATGAACATCTGAAGATCTCCGCCCTTGCCGCCTAATACCCAGGTCAAAACGAATACGGCCGCAACCATCAGCGAACCGTAGCGGATATACGGAATACGTCTTCCGAGTTTGGATTTCGTCTTATCGGAGATATAACCGAACAGCGGGTCGTTGACCGCGTTCCAAAGTCCGAACAGAAGCCAGCACGTAGCGCTCCATTTCGGATCCATTTTGAAATAGTTGACGAAGAAGAAGGTTAATCCCCCGCCTGTCAGGATGTTGTTGAGAGTTGTCATCATGCAGTCGGCGCCGCCGAGCCATAAACGGCTGGACAGTTTGACTTCTTCCTTAATTACTGTTTTTTCTTCCATGTTTCCTCCAAGGTGTCTTTGTGAACAAGACACATCACCGTCACAAATAACTATAGTATATTTGTAAGCGGTTTCGCAACCGTTATGAAAAATCAAAATTCTGTTCATAAACATTTTGCCCGCCGGTTTCTTTTTTTGTGAATTCACGCACAAAATATCCTCATCTTCCTGAATCCCGCGGGAGATTTCATGGTAATATATATAAGTAAAGAAAGGTGCAAACTATGGAAAAGGCTGAATTAAAACAATTAGAAGTTTTGGCCGCAAAGATCCGTTACGATGTTTTGGATATGCTGAAACACCGCACCTACGGTCATCTGGGCGGCTCCTTATCGATCGTAGAACTCATGGCAGTTCTCTACGGCAAACAACTTCACATCGATCCCAAGAATCCGACAATGGAAGACCGTGATATGGTCGTCTTATCCAAAGGTCACTGCGGACCGGCTTGGTATTCCGCACTGGCTGAAAAGGGATATTTCCCGAAAGAAGCTCTGTATACGCTGAATGACGGCGGAACAATGTTACCGTCGCATCCGGACCGCACCAAGACCCCGGGCGTCGACATGACCACCGGTTCCCTCGGACAGGGCACCAGCGCGGCTGTCGGCATCGCAGTCGGACAGAAACTCAAGGGTCTGGACCGCTATACCTACCTGATCGTCGGTGACGGCGAATCCAACGAAGGTCAGTGCTGGGAAGCGTTCATGTATCTGGCGGGTCATCGCGTCAACAACTGCATCACCTTCATCGACCTGAACAAGCGCCAGCTCGACGGCTACACCAAGGACATCCTGTATCCGTTTGACATGGCGGAAAAGATGAGAGCGTTCGGCTTCCATGTGGAAACCGTCAAAGGCGACGATATCGAAGCCATCGACAACGCCATCAACAACGCGAAAGCGATCAAGGACCAGGCTTCCTGCATCATCCTGGATACCATCAAGGGACAGGGTGTCAAGTATTTCGAAGACATGGTTTCCAATCACTCCGTGAAATTCACCAGCCCGGAAGTCAACGACGCGGCAGACAAGGCTCTCGCCGAACTTCGCGCGTTCATCGAAAAGGAGGAAGCACATGTTTAAATTAGCAGCTGACCGTACACAAAAAGGCAAGGAACTCCGTAAAGTCGCGATGGAAACCATCGCGGACGTTATGAACACCAACGATAAAGTCGTCATGCTGGAAGCGGACCTGGCCGGCGCGTCCGGATCGGGCATCATCCAGAAAAAACATCCGGAACGTTACCTTCAGATCGGTATCGCGGAAGCGAACATGGTCGGCATGGCTGCCGGTTTATCCATCGAAGGATTCCGTCCGTTCATCCACACCTTCGCGCCGTTCGCGTCCCGCCGTGTATATGACCAGATGTACTTATCCGGCGCGTATGCGTTCAACACAATCAACGTCTTAGGCACCGACCCGGGCTTCACCGTAGCGGCCAACGGCGGCACGCACACTTCGTTTGAAGACGTCGCGTTATACCGTGCGATCCCGAATGCGGTCATTCTGGATCCGGCAGACGCAACCCAGCTCGAATGGGCAGTCCGTGAAGTCGCACCGTTGGACGGCATCCACTATCTGCGTTTCAACCGCAAAGATGTCCGTAACCTTTATGAACCGGGTTCCACCTTCCGGATCGGCAAGGCGGAAATCCTGAAGGAAGGCAAGGATGCCCTGATCATCTCCGCAGGCCAGTTACTGAACGACGCGCTCGACGCGGCCGAAAAACTCGAAGCGGAAGGTATCTCCACGGAAGTCGTTGACTTGGTTTCGATCAAACCGCTCGACGCGGAAACCGTATTGAAGGAAGTCGCCGGCAAGAAGGCGGTCATCACCGTCGATAACCACAACATCATCGGCGGCCTCGGTTCCGCAGTTTCCGAAGTTCTCGCGGAAAACGGCGTATCCGTCCCGTTCAAGAGAGTCGGCGTCAAGGATGTCTTCGGACAGGTCGGCACCGCCGGTTATCTCCAGAAGGAATTCGGCTTAACGGCCGACGACATGATCAAGACGATCAAAGAACTTCTGAAATAGTTTTTACGAAACTGTCTTCCTTTCACGGAAGACAGTTTTTTTACGCTGCGGAAACCATAAAGCCGTTTGTTTGACGGCCTGTCAAACAAAAACACCGGAGACTGTTTTATAGTGGAGTTGAAAAGAGGTGCGCTATGAATCTTAAACGAACAGGCAAACTCATCGCGGACGCACGTAACGGGAAGGGATATACCCAACAGGAACTGGCAGACAAACTTCACGTTTCCAACTCCGCTGTCTCGCGCTGGGAAAACGGAGACCGGTTTCCGGATGTTTCGCTGTTGGAACCGATTTCAAAAGAACTGGATATCCCCCTTTCATCTTTAATCAGCGGAGAAGAACCGGATAATCAAACCGTGTTATCCGATCTTTTGGAAGCTACCAAAAATGAAATCCGCAAGAAAGAAAAAAGAAATCTTAAATATATCATTGGGCTGTCCGTGATCATTATCGGCTTAGCCGCCGTCTTATTGGTCTCCGTTTTCAACAACGCATTTCCATCCGTCTATGACGGCATCTGGTACAGCACTTCAGGGCGTATAATGAAGTTCACCCGCGGAACCATTTACGATACTTGGGCAAAAAAAGATGTAGGAAAATACACAGAAACTTCCGATTTCATTCAGATGAATCCTACCTGGGACGAACCGGGAGCGAATCTTTACTATTATCGATTCCCCGGCGGAGCGGAAATACTCAGTAATCAGCCGGACGGTTTCGGGAAGGTGTTCTTTGTCAAAGGAGGAAGCGACGGCGTCAATTCCTTAAATAAGGCTTATTACGCAAAAGAAGACCGTTTTGTTGAGTACCTGAACGAGGTGTTTCCCGGGAAATGGGCGCCTTATCTTGAGGAAAACCGCGGTCTCTATCCGGACATTTCCGTGGAATCTTCCGGCCGGAACACTTGGGATCTGGCCCTGGCGGATGAAAACGGCGGTATTTCAAAAGATTACGGCGAATGCGCCGGAATTGCTTATGACGGAATGAATCCGCTCGAGGGAAAACTAGTCTCTGTAACAATGTTCTTTAATTATCCGGATTTTGTAAACCCTCAGGAATTTCATCACATTCAAGTCGTGGAAACGACCAAAACATATTCCGAAAATATCATCACTTTGTTTGGGATTGACTATCAAAAAGTTGAAGATTAGTACTGCGCTGTTCCGTTTGCCAAACCGCTTAGGGTTGCTAAGCGGTTTTTCTTCGGGAGAAATGCTACAATGAGTTTGAGGTGATCTTATGAATCCGACCGACAGACTGCACGAATTATTTTCTCAATTTACGATTCTTTACGCCGGCACGGCCGGATTGGATAAAACTCCGTCTGTACACCCGGTATATTCTCCGGTATATCTCCAGGATGCCTTTGTGTTCCCCATGGCAAAATGCGACCGTTTCTATGCCGAACTCAGTTTGAAACCGGCTTTCCGGCTTTGCGCTTACAACGCAGCGGAAGACATCGAACTGCAGGTACAATGCGCCGCTGAATTCAGCGAAGACGCCTCGTTTGTCCAAGAACTTCTCCCGCTATATCCCGGTCTCACCAAGCGTTTCGGAAAAGACCAAGGAATGTACATCGCCTGCGTGCTGAGTGCCGTTCGTGTAACCCTCCGGAACCGGAATACGGAAGAAACTTTCCTCGTACCCGATTCAAAGGGGTTGATCGTCAAAATCACCCTTCGCAAAGACAACGAGATCCGGGACCGGATCCTGAAGCTCATCGAACGGCGTGCGGAATCCCGCAATGAACCGGACGATGACAAACAGAAACTTTACGACGGCGCGCTGATTCTGTTTGCGGAAGCCGCGAAGGAACTCTGGCCCCGCATGAACATTCTCCCGCTGGAACAGTCTCTGATCTACGAAACCTACAACGAACGGGAGGAATGGGTTTCCCGCGCCAAAGAAAAGCTTGGCAATCCTTTGATTACCAAGCCGGAAGATTTAACTTATTCTCTCAGTCCTGAAGTTCTGTTTCAGTAAATTCCGGGTTTTATCCGGCAACGCGTTCCAGAAGAGCGCTGATCTGTTCCTCGGTCATACCGGCCTTCAACAGATACGCTTTCGCTGCCGCCGCTAAATCTGCTTTCGTAAGATCCGCGTTTTTGTCGCCGATTACTTCCTTCAGCATCGCGTTGAGGTTCTTGTCCAGGATGACATCGTACTTCGCCGGATCTTTTTCTTTGGTGATCTTGTAGTAGTTATCATAGGTCACCATGTAATCGTTCACGATTTCTTCGTAACTCGCCCCGGCTAACGCTTCCAGCAGCATGCACACAAACCCGGTGCGGTCTTTTCCTTCCGTACAATGGATCAGGTAGGGGCCTTCGTGTTCCGCAATCGAGATGAACCCGTCGGCCAGTTTCGTTTTGAAATCTTCCGCGGTGTAGTTCATGCTCATCGCAATCGGGTTTACCTTGCCGTTTTGGTACAGTTCCAGGAAATACGGCGAATCAAAACCTTCCTTGGTGATATAGCCTTCAATCTTTTTCTCGTTGTCCGCAAGGTTCAGGATGAAGTTCACGCCGGCTTCCTTGATCAATCGGTCGGTATACGGCGCGCGGTTGTGCTGGTTATCGCACGGAGACGCAGAACGGTATACGACGCCTTCCTTCAGATTTCCGACGGTCATGTTGCGGAAATTCGCGAACTCCTCGTCGGTTGTATATTTCGAGCGTTCATCGGAATACTGAATATCCCGGGCTGCCTGAATATCCGCATACTTTCCCTTTTCGCGCAGTTTTACGGCCGCCTTGGAGTGTTCTTCGAGATTCGCCCTTACCCAGAGGTTGTTTTCGCGCGACGCCTTCAATTCCGCTTCATCCCAAAGGTCTTCGCCGTAATTGACCGCGGCTTTGATGTACGGATAACCCGGATACGCGATCAATAACGGTTCTCCGGCGTCCACATAATATCCGTTGTAATACGGAATGTCCTCCAGTTTGTAGCCGTTGGAAAACTCGACGTCCACACTGTCGCCGTAGGTAAAGCCCAGCTTGTTGAAATCATCGATGGTGATCTTGATATAGACGCCGCCGAATTCCAGTTCGTGTTCCACCTCGTAATCGGTAATGGACGGAACATCCGGCGCCGGGTCCGGGTCTTTCCGGTCTTTACAGGACGTGAATGCCAGCGTCATCA
>CACZNO010000151.1 GCA_902782505.1 uncultured Erysipelotrichaceae bacterium
CAAAAGAAAAATGGGGGATCCTGGTCATCGGATTACTGGTTTTGTTTCCGCTGAAAGTCGCACAGATCGGGTTTTTGCTGCCGGTGTTGATCAGACTGGAACGCGTATTTCATAACGATCATCCGAACCTGGGCGTCCTCGGCGTTTCGCTTTTGACGCAGCTTTACGTAAACGGTTATGTACGTATAGTTTATCCGGTGATGGTATTTCTGATGCGGTCGTTTTATTCTGCGGCGTTTCTTTTGAGTTTTCTATGGATTTGGCTTCCGGTACAAAGAATCCTTTTATGGTATAACGGCATACTGAGTAAACTGAGCAGTTTCGCAGATCAGAAACTCTTTGTGATCGCCGGAAAACCGCATCCCGCCGTTTTTCTCGGATTAGTGGTTTTATGGATTGAAATCGGATCATACCGCAAACGGAAAAGCATCTGTCTGTTCTGCGCTCTTTTCCTTTTGACGCTGTTTCAGAACTGGTGGATGCCGTATGCGAGAGTGACGTTTATCGACGTGGGTCAGGGAGATGCGGCATTGATCAGTCTTCCGTTTCACCGGGCGAATTTCATGATCGATACCGGCGGTTTATACGGCAAGAACGTTGCCGAAGAAATCGATATCCCGTTATTGTATTCCTATGGGATCCAAAGCCTTGACGCGGTGATTCTGTCCCATGAAGACTATGATCATTCCGGCGGATATACGTCTTTGACAGAAATAATTCCGGTAAAGAAAACGTTTCGGGAAAAAACGGAAATCATACAACTGGGCGACGTAAAGATCCGCGATTACCTCTATGATCGGCTTTATGAAGACGAGAACTCCGACAGTCTGACCCAATATTTCAGCTTGTACGGGACGTATTTCTTTTTTTCGGGAGATTTGACAGCGCAGGGGGAATACGATCTGCGAATAAAAACGGGAAGACTTCCGACCGATATCATGAAACTGGCGCATCACGGGTCCAAAACCGGTACGAGTGATGAAGTACTGGCGTGTCTTCGCCCGAAGATCGGGATTATCTCCAGCGGCAAACACAACCGGTACCATCATCCGGCGTACAGTGTTACGGAGCGTTTAAAACAATACCGCGTGGAATACGAGAACACCGCCTACACCGGTGCGGTAACGTTTGCGCTGTTCCCGGGAGGGTGGATCATGCGCACCGAAAGCGGGATTTTCAAGGCGTCTTTTTCCTTTGAGAAACTGCGGGAGTATTCTTGGGGAATTCAAAAAGAAAATGACAAACAGGATACGGAAACTGATAAAATAGAGACAGAGAGAACGTTGTATGAATTACATAGTCGAAGGCAAGGACGCGTATCTGACAAGCGAACAGATCCGTAAGATCATGACAGAAGAACTCGGCGGATTCGATGAATGGAATCCCGAGGTTTTTTCCATGGACGAAACGACCGTCGATGAGATCCTGCACGCTGCCCAGCAGTTTCCGTTTCTTTCCGACAAAAAGGGAATCGTCGTGAAAAACTGTGATTTTTCCGTTTCGGGAAAACGCGGAAAACCCAAACGCGAAGATCTCGATAAACTGATCGGATATCTGGAAAATCCGAATCCGACAACAGTTTTATGTTTGGACGTATCCCAGAATCCGCCGGACGGAAGAAGCCAGGATTCAAAGAAACTAAAGAAAATCTGCCGGTATATCAAGATACCGCCGCTCGATCAGGAAGCTTTTTCCAGGCTGGTTCATCAGGATCTATCAAAGATGAAGATCCGTCTGGACGCAAAAACCGACGCGGTCCTGATGGAACGGCTTCCGTTAGATGTAGCCAATTGGAAAACCGAAGCGGAAAAACTCCGCAATGTCTCCGGACCAATCACTCCGGAACTGATCGAAGAGCTGTTGCCGCGGCACTTTTTCGGAAACGGGGAAAAAGACGCGTTATTGTTCTCCAACGCGATTTTGGCGAAGGATCTGAAAAAGACCATGGAGTACTGGAACGATATCTCGGTGATGACAAAGGACTATTACAGCCTGATCGGGCTTACCGCGTCGCAGTTCAGGTTTCTCTACAAAGTAAAATACCTGGATTCCGTACGATTATCGGAAGAAGGAATCGCGAAGGAACTGGACGTACATCCGTACCGGGTGAAAAAAACTCTAGAAACCGTATCAAAGTACTCGCTGGAGGATATCTCGAAAGTACTGGACGAATTATCCAAGCTGGATGTGGATATCAAGACGGGAAATATCGAGGATAAAACCGGATTTGAATTATTCTTACTGAGGGTTACGGGAGGCAAAGCATGGAATCGTTGAAAGAATTGTACCGCGTAGGGCCGGGACCCAGTTCTTCCCATACGCTGGCAATCAAGCGTATTTGTCAGTATTACCTGGAAAGATTCGGAAAAGACGCGCCGTATGACGTGACCTTGTACGGATCTCTGGCGTTGACCGGAAAAGGGCATATGACCGACAAAATCGTTTTGGAAACTCTCGGAGAAAACGACACCAACATACGGTTTTCGACCGTCTGGGACGAACATCCCAATACGATCAAAATCGTATCCGCACATCATGAACTGACCTTTTTCTCGGTCGGCGGCGGTGCGTTTACGATCAAGGGAGAACCCAGCATCGTCGACCGTTATGTCTATCCGGAAAACTCCATGACGCAGATCGAGCAATACTGCGCCGATCATAATATGAACCTGTATCAATACGTGGAAACCAGAGAACCGGGAATCCACGAATACCTGCGCGGCATTTTAAAGACGATGTTTAAAACGGTGGAAGCCGGGATTGACAAAGAGGGGATCCTTCCGGGAAAACTGCAGCTGCCGCGGGTCGCCAAAACATTGTACCGGCAGGCGCTTGATGAAAGAGATCCGAAAATCAAGAAAGACCTTATGATCACGGCTTTCGCGTATGCGTGCTCGGAAGAAAATGCCTCCGGCGGAATCGTGACCACGGCACCGACGCTGGGATCATGCGGCGTATTGCCTTCTGTTCTGTATTATTTCCGTTATATCGAAGGTGTTTCCGAAAAGAAACTGACAGAAGCTTTGGCCGTCGGCGGATTATACGGAAACGTCATCAAGACCAACGCGACCATTTCCGGCGCGGAGGGAGGCTGCCAGGCGGAAATCGGGACAGCATGCGCTATGGCCGCAGCCGCTATATCCTGGGTCCGCAAACTTCCGATCCATCAGATTTCCTATGCGGCGGAAATCGCCATTGAGCACAATCTGGGGCTCACCTGCGATCCGGTCGGCGGGTATGTCATGATTCCATGCATTGAACGCAACGGAGTCGCAGCGTTGCGTGCCTTCGACGCTTCCTTGTTCGCAGACCATCTGGGCCGCATCCGTCCCAACCGGGTCAGCTTCGATCAGGTCGTTCAGACCATGAAGTACACCGGTAAAAAAATCGCCCGCGAGCTCAGGGAAACTTCCCTCGGAGGCCTCGCAGGCGAGATCAAGATCTGAGACAAACGAAAACCCTGCCGAACAGGGTTTTGTTTTATTCTTCCGTGTTTAAGTCGTTGACGGCTTTGCTCAAACGGCTCTTCATACGCTGCGCGTAGTTGCGGTGATGAATACCTTTACCTACGGATGCATCCAGTACGGAATACGCATGATTTAACGCGCTGTTAGCCTTTTCCGCATCATTTGCGCTTACGGCGCCGCGAACACCCTTGATGGCATTCTTGATTTTGGTTTTTTCGGATTTAACAGCTTCTGCTCTCTTCTGGCTGGTACGAACGCGTTTTTCCTGAGATTTAATATTTGGCATCGAAGACTAGCCTCCTTCTTTGTACGCTTTAGTATTCTATCAAATATCAAAAATGAATGCAATGAAAAAAATGCGCGAATATGGTAACATATTCTCGTTAATACGGAAGGAGGAACCCGAATGGTAAAAGTCATGTTTATGGGAACGCCGATGTTCGCCAAGAGAATCCTCGAACAGCTTTACCTGGAAGAAAACGCGGAAGTCATCGCGGTCGTTACCCAACCAGATCAGCCGGTGGGACGCAAACAGGTCATGACGCCTCCGGAAGTCAAAGTTCTCGCACAACAGCACAATACCCCGGTCTACCAGCCTGTAAAACTGCGGAAAGAATACGGGGAACTATTGTCTTTAGGCGCCGATATGATCATTACCTGTGCCTACGGACAGATCGTCCCGAACGAAGTCTTGAACTGTGTACCGCTCGGTGCGTTTAACCTGCATGCTTCCCTGTTGCCGAAACTTCGCGGCGGCGCGCCGATTCAGCGCGCGATCATGAACGGCATGATGAAAACCGGAATGACACTAATGAAGATGAGTTCCCGTATGGACGCGGGAGATATGATCGCAAAGTCGGAAGTTGAAATCGAACAAAGCGACGATTACGGAACGCTCGAAGAAAAACTGATGGATTCCGGAGTGAAACTTCTGCACGAATGGTTTGACCGTTTATGCGCCAAGGATTACACTGCCGAACCGCAAAAGGAAGAAGAGGCGACCTTTGCGCCGATCATCCGTCCCGAAGAAGAAAAGATCACGTTTACGGGAAATTACCGGGATGTGTATAACCATATCCGGGGATTGTTGCCAAGACCCGGTGTTTATGCGAAAGTAGAAGACAGAAAACTGAAGTTCTGGCATGTGTCCGTATCGGAGATGACAACGGACCGTCCGGACGGCGAAATCTTACCGTTTATCGGCGGAAATCTTTGCGTCGCCCTGGCAGGCAGAGTTCTCGTATTTGAAGAAGTACAGTACGAAGGAAAGAAGCGCTGCGCCGCACGTGATTTCAAAAACGGCGTCGGACGCACACTGGTGGGAAAGAGATTTTATTGAGTATGGACCAGAAATACATTCGGAATTTTTCCATTATCGCCCATATTGACCATGGCAAATCCACCCTGGCAGACCGGATCCTGGAGATGACGGATACAATCTCCAAACGGGAAATGGTGGACCAGGTGCTGGATACCATGGATCTTGAAAGGGAACGCGGCATCACGATCAAGATGAACGCGGTCCGGCTTTTGTATACCGCAAAAAACGGACAGGTCTATACCTTCAACATGATCGATACTCCGGGCCATGTCGACTTTACCTATGAAGTATCCCGTTCCCTGGCGGCATGCGAAGGAGCGGTGTTGGTCGTGGACGCCACGCAGGGCATTGAAGCCCAGACTCTCGCAAACGTTTATCTCGCCATGGATAACAATCTGGAGATCTTCCCGGTCATCAACAAGATCGATCTTCCGTCCGCGCGGGCAGAAGAAGTCAAAACGGAAATTGAGAACGATTTGGGAATCCCCGCGGAAGACTGTCCGTGCATCAGCGCGAAAACCGGCGAAAATGTGCGCGACGTACTCGAAGAAATCGTACGCACGATCCCGTCTCCGGCCGGTGATCCGGAAGGTCCGTTAAAAGCTCTGGTGTTCGACTCGTATTATGATCCGTTCCGCGGCGTCATCGTCTACGTCCGTATCAAAGACGGGAAAGTGAAACCGGGCGATACGATCCGCTTTATGAACAGCGGTATGGACTTCATGGTGACGGAACTCGGGATCCGTACACCGCAGGAAATCAAGAAGGACTCCCTGGAAGCCGGAGAAGTAGGGTGGATCGCTGCGTCGATCAAGTCGATCCGCGACATTCAGGTCGGCGATACGATCACGCTAGCTTCCAATCCCTGCAAGACGCCTCTGGCAGGATACCGCAAACTGAATCCGATGGTCTATTGCGGACTATATCCGACGGATAACGCGAAATACGGCGAACTGCGGGACGCGTTGGACAAACTGGTGCTGAACGATTCTTCCTTGACCTACGAACCGGAAACCTCGCAGGCTTTGGGCTTCGGATTCCGGTGCGGATTCCTGGGATTATTGCACATGGACGTCGTACAGGAACGTCTGGAGCGTGAATACAATCTCGATCTGATCGCAACGGCGCCTTCGGTTGTTTATAAGTGTTATATGACCGACGGTACGGTACGGGAAGTCGATAACCCGGCCTTGATACCGGACGGGACCCGGCTTGATCATATCGAAGAGCCCTATGTCAAAGCGACCGTTTTCACGCCGCTGGACTATGTGGGGCCGGTCATGGAACTGTGTCAGGGAAAACGCGGTATTTACGAAGATATGACGGTGCTGGACGAACATAGGCGTTCTCTGGTATACAGGATGCCGTTAGGGGAAATCATCTTCGATTTCTTCGACAAACTGAAATCGTGTTCGCACGGATACGCGTCGTTTGACTATGAATTATGCGGGTATGAAGGAAGCGATCTTTGCAAGATGGATATTCTTCTGAACGGACAGGCGGTGGACGCGTTAAGCGTCGTCGTACACCGGCAGTTTGCGTATCACCGCGGCGTTTCCATCACCAACCGTTTAAAGAAACTGATTCCGGCGCACCAGTTTGAGATCCCGGTGCAGGCCGCCATCAACAACAAGGTCATCTGCCGCTGCGATATCAAGTCCTTACGTAAAAACGTACTGGCAAAATGTTACGGCGGTGATATCACTCGTAAGAAGAAGTTGTTGGAAAAACAGAAGGAAGGTAAGAAGCGCATGAAGGCCGTAGGGCAGGTAACGATTCCGCAGGAAGCATTCATGGCGGTTCTTTCAATGAACGATACCGAATAGGACAAGGAGAAACTTATGAAAAAATGGTTGGCAGCGATTCTCACAGGATTCATGATTTGTACGATGTGCGCATGCAGCGGCTCCAAGGATTCAGATGCCTGGAAGAAGAAATACCAGACCTTTGAACTGGATCATCTGACGGTCTATGTGCCGAAGGAATATGTGATGACAGACGTGGCGGAAGCCCCGGATTCCTGGAATCTGGCGAAACAGAGCGAGAAACTCGTCGTCATGGCTTCCCTGGATTCCTATGAGCTTTTGGAGAAGTACGGGTTGGAAATCGACAATATTGAAGATTTCACGAACCTGGCAACGGCCAGCGTCAAGAATCCCTCGATTACTTACGACAAAGACCGTGCGGAAATCACTTATCAGAACGATGACATCGGGTATTATTACGTTGTCGGCATCTATAAAACTTCCGCCGGATACTGGAGTTTGAACTTTGTATGCACCGTCGAAGACCGTCCGGCAATGGAAAAGGACATGGCGGATTGGCTGCGTTTAGTAGAATTCAACTAAAAAAGAAATTTTTCGTCCGAGAGTTGAAACATTCGACTTATTCCCTGTTATAATAAGTGATAGCGATGGAGGAATCAAATATGAGCGTAAAAGATAAACTTACAGAATTTTTCTGGCAGACAACCGAAGATCCGGATGATACGGATGAAGCACCGGCTGAAGAACCGGCAGAATCGAAGTCTATTTCCAAATATGAAAAGAAAGCCGCGAAGACAGCGCCGGCCAGCGCTTTCGCGAACATTTCCATTATGGAACCGCGTCATTTCGAAGACGCTTTCCAGATTGCGAACAAGTTAAAAGCGGGCGGATCCGTCATGGTCAACTTACGGAAGCTGGACGGACCGTACAAACAGCGTATGATCGACATCCTCCAGGGTGTTACGTACGGCTTGGACGGCAGAACCATGAAGACCGATGAAAACTCGATCTTATGCACGCCGCGCAACATCACTGTCGAAGGTTCCAGCATCACCAACGACACCGACGCGGATGAATAACGCGGAAAGCCTGAAGTTTTTACAGAACCGCTTAAACGATTATATTCGAAGCTACAACAGAAACGGAAGACCGGTCATTACGGACTTCCTTTCTGTTTTTGAACAGAAGTTTGCGGCGGAATATCTTTCCAAACGGGTTCCTTATGAAATCGTGCCGGCGGATGAATCCTCGATTTCCCGATGTTTCGCGATTCCGTACTACGACGGTCAGCTTGTTACATTGCGCGGCACGATCCGCAATGCGGAAAAACCCGTGACCCAGCGCAATGTCTACGGTGCATTGATGGGCTTGAATATTGAACCGGAAAAATTCGGGGACGTCTGGATGGAAGGGAATACCGCGTATGTCCTGACGTTCCGTCATCTGGCGGAAGATATCATCGCGAATTGTGTTTCTTTAGGCAGAGCTGCCATAGATTTTGAAATACTCGATGAATTCGTGGAGCCGCGCTATGTGTTCGATCGAAAGCGTATGACAGTTTCCTCGATGCGCATCGACGCAATCGTAAAAGCCGCATCCGGTGTATCCAGAGAAGACGCGCAGAAACTGGTCACACAGGGTCATGTAAAACTGAATCATGAAGAGATACCTTCTCCTACAAAAACCGCGGAATCCGGCGATATTCTGTCGGTACGCGGATACGGCCGGTACAAGATTTTAAGCGCTGACGCGGTTTCCCGGTCGGGACGGATCGCCGTTTATATCGATAAATTCAAATAAGCGCAAAAAACATATGACGAACTGCGAATTTTAGTGTAGGATAGATACATACTTAAGACGGGCTTCCTGAAAGGAAAAAAGAGAATCCGCGGACGGTGAAAGCGGGTCAAAAGCGGGAAAGCCGGATCACTTAAGGAAATTGCGGGAAGAACAGAGTAGAACCCGCCGGCAGAAACCGTTATCTTCGAAGAGTGCGTATCGAAGGATACGAATAAAGGTGGTACCGCGCGACAAGCGTCCTTTAAGGACGTTTTTTTATGTTCAGGAGGAAAGTATGGCGGAATGGAAAGAGACGTTGCTGATGCCTTATACCGCGTTTGAGATGCGGGGCAATCTGGCAAAAAAGGAACCCGGCTATCAGAAACGCTGGGAAGACGAACATTTATACGAAAAGATGATGGAACGTGCGAAGGACCGCAAGCCGTTTGTGCTGCACGACGGACCTCCGTATGCCAACAATAACCTGCATATGGGAACCTCGATGAACCGCTGCATCAAGGATTTCATCGTGAAAACACATTACATGAACGGATATTACACACCGTTTTATCCGGGATGGGATACCCATGGGCTCCCGATTGAAAACATGATGCCGAAGATCGGCGTGGACCGCAAGAAGATGTCCACCGCGGAATTCCGCAATCATTGCGAACAGTACGCGAAAAAACAGATCGAGATCCAGAAGGCAACCATGAAACGTCTTGGAACCGTAGCGGATTTCGATCATCCGTACATCACTTTGACAAAGGATTTCGAAGCGGATGAAGTTCGTTCCTTTGCGAAAATGGCGATGAAAGGCCTGGTCTACAAAGGATTGAAACCGATCTGCTGGAGTCCGGAGCGCGAATCGGCGGTAGCGGATACCGAAACGTATTATGAAAACGTCACTGTCGAAACGATCTATGTCGCGTTTGACGTGGAAGACGGAAAGGGCGTATTGGACGGCGATGAAAAATGCGTGATCTGGACCACGACTCCGTGGACCATCCCGGGTGACCAGGCGTTCACGCTGCATCCGGATATGAATTACGCGGTAG
>CACZNO010000152.1 GCA_902782505.1 uncultured Erysipelotrichaceae bacterium
AGATGCCAGTATAAACGCACCGCCGCATCCGACAGCAAAGCCGTATAAAAGATGCCGAAGGACCGTAACGTCTCTTCGTTTTGGGACAGCGGACGGCGTAATACCAGTATGTCGCGTTCTTCGAGTTTTTTCATATTACTTATATTGTATACTCATTTTCCCGTTCGGAAAGTAAATTTATCAACACTTCGATTTGATTGACCAAATGGGAAATATCTCCGTTGTTGAGGATCTGGTAATCGCTGCGCCGCGCCTTTTCCTCCTGTGCCAGCTGTTTGAGCCGGCGTTTTCTGGATTCGGCGACGGAAATATGCCTTTCCTTCAGCAATCTCTCTTCCGCGATTTTCGGATCGGTGATCACGGCTACCGACGCGTCGAAATACTTGTCCCATCCCGCTTCATACAATAACGGGATCTCCGCAAACACCAATCCGCCCTTGTTCTGTTCAAGAAAGGCCAGAACCTTTTCCAGTATTTTCGGATGCAGGTAATCATTCAGTTTTTTACGCTTGGAATTATCTTCAAAAATGGCGCAGGATATCGCTTCACGGGAAAATTTTTCAAGTTCCAGAAGACTCACAATATCCTTTTTGACATCTTCGTTATGTAATAATTCTCCGTTGACTTCATCCGCAGAAATCACCGGATACCCGGCCCGTTTTAAAAAGCCGCATACGGTCGATTTTCCGCTTCCGATACTTCCTGTTACCGCTACCTTCATTTCTGACACCTCACACAATAATACGTTCCGCGTCCCTTGTACTGGATCTTTTTAATCGGAGTCCCGCAGATTTTACAGGGCTCGTTTTCCCGTCCGTGCACCATGACTTCCAGCTGGAATCTTCCGGTAATACCCGGTTCGCTGTTGTAACTGCGGATCGTGGTTCCGCCGGCTTCAATAGCCTGCGTCAGGATCCTTCGGGTTTCCCGGATCAAATCCGCAAGACTCTTTTTCGACATCTTCGCGATACGCGCGGACGGTCTTCTTCCGATCGCAAACGCAATCTCATTGGCGTAGATATTTCCGATCCCGGCGATCACCGTCTGATCCAGCAGTACTTCCTTCAATACGCGGTTTCTTCCCTTTTCCTTCAGATACTCCGGTGTAAGTCTTTCATCAAAAGGTTCGAGTCCCAGGTTTTCGATCGCCCGGATCTTTTCACCGGCAGGATAGAGTTCCATGCGTCCGAATTTCCGGGTATCCTTGTAGTAAAGATACCGTCCGTCCTCCAAAGAAATCATCATGTGCGTATGTTTATCCCGCAAAGAGGCATCGGGGTACACAAAGAACTTTCCTTCCATGCGCATATGCGCTACCCAGGTATAATGACCGGTCTGGATCAGGATATACTTTCCGCGCCGGGAAAAACGCAGGAACGTTTCTCCGGTAAGATGTTCCTCGAATGTGCGGGGATCCGGGTCATCGACAAGTTTATCGTAAAAGACCGTGCAGGAGGCGACGCACGCTCCTTTGAGCCTTTTTTCCAGCGTCCGGACAACGGTTTCCACTTCCGGTAATTCCGGCATTATTTTGCCTCGTACCAGGTCTCTCCGTATACGGCGACTGCTTCTAACGGAACTTTGAGTTCCATGGCGTGTTCCATTTCTTCCCGGATCAGATGACGCATGATTTCAATCTCTTCATCCGGTACGTTGAAAATCAGTTCATCGTGCACCTGCATGATCATACGGCTCCGAAGGTTTTCCTTCCGCACTCTTTCGTCGACGCGGATCATCGCGAGTTTGATTAAATCCGCCGCTGTCCCCTGGATCGGTGCGTTCATCGCGGCGCGTTTTCCGAATTCCCTGCGCATGTATTCCTTGGCCTTGATTTCCGGAATCTCTCTGCGCCGGTTCAATAATGTTTTCACATACCCGTGTTCCTCGCAGTATTTTACGGTATCGTCCAGGAATTTCTTGACGTTGGGGTAGCTTCGGAAATATCCGTCGATATAGCTTTGCGCTTCGTAACGGTCAATCCCCAAACGGTCCGCCAGACCGAAATCCGAAATGCCGTAAACGATACCGAAATTGACGGTCTTTCCCTTGCGGCGAAGATCCGGTGTTACCGCGTCTTCGGGAATGCCGAAAATATCCATGGCCGTACGGGTATGGACGTCGATATTTTTACGGAATGTGTCGATCAATACCGGCTCGTTTGCCATATGCGCCAAAATCCGGAGTTCCACCTGCGAATAGTCCGCCGACATCAGCACGCATCCTTTTTCCGGGATGAACGCCTTGCGGATGACGCGGGATTCTTCGTCCCGGATCGTGATGTTCTGTAAGTTCGGATCGGAACTCGAAAGCCGTCCCGTCGAGACGAGACACTGGTTGTATTGGGTATGGATCTTTCCGTCTTCACGGATATATTTCTTCAAGCCTTCGGCGTAGGTGCTGTAGAATTTCTGGTACTTGCGGTATTCCAGGATCTTTTCGATGACCGGGTGTTTACGACGCAGTTTTTCCAGGACGTCCGCCGCCGTGGATCTCTTCTTTCCTCCGTATAATCCCAGCTTGTCAAACAGAATCTCCGCGAGCTGTTTGGGAGAATTCAGATTGAATTCCTCTCCGGCGATTTCATAGATCGCCTTGGAAAGAGACTCGGTTTTTTCGTATGTTTCCTCCGCAATCTTATCCAGCATGGCGGTATCGATGCGGATTCCTTCATCTTCCATGGAGAATAAGATTTTCGCCAGCGGTAGTTCCACGTCTTTGTACAGGGATTCGATTTCAAGATCCTTCAGGGATTGGAATACGGTATTTCGGATCCCGTAAAGGAATTCCGCGTTTTCGCACGCGTAACGCAATTCCTCGTCCGGATCCACCATTTTGGGCTTGTTGGGTTTTCCGTAAACATCTTCCGCGTTAAGGGTGATCTTGCCGTCATACTGAAGCAGCCTGTCTTCGTATGTCGTCATCGTATCCTTCACCAAAAAGCTCGCGATCATCAGATCATCGGCTTTCACATCCGGGTTCTTTCCGGCGTTTTTGAAAAGATGACAGAATTCCTTGAGATCATAAACGAATTTGGGTGTTTCGCCGTTCATCCAGCTATAGAATTCCCCGTTTACGGATTCCGCAGGGAGAAAATACGAGTTTTCTTCGTTCGCAATCGCGTATCCGCGCAATTCCCCTTTCGCATGATCCGCCGCGCTGAAAACCTGGAAGATGACCGAAGGACCCTGGAAATACGCCGGGGAGAACTCTTCCAAAAGTTTTCTTTGCCGGGTAATTTCCTTCTTTGCGTCCTCCTTGGGGGCGTCATTATTCAGATACGACGAAATATCTCCCATCTCCCGCATCAGGGAACGTAATTCATATTTCTGATAGAACCGGTATTCCGCGATCGGGTCTTTTTTGAATGTCAGATCGTACCCGTGCACATCCACCGGCACGTCGGTATAAATCGTCGCGAGTTTTTTCGATAAGAGCGCAATATCGTGGTCCAGAATCAGGTTTTCTTTCATCTTTCCCTTGAAATCCTCGGTATGCGCCAGAACGTTTTCCACGGTTCCGTAGTTTTCAATCATGGCAAGCGCGGTCTTTTCCCCGACTTTCCGTACTCCCGGAATATTATCGGAGGGATCTCCCATTAAACCTTTCAGTTCGATGATCTCGCTTGGATCGTTCAATCCGTAGGTATTCTTCAGTTCTTCCTTATCGACCCGAAGAAGATCGGAAATCCCCTTTTTCATCATATAGACCGTCGCATAAGGACGGATCAGCTGCAGGATATCCTTGTCTCCCGTCAATACCGCGATGTCATCTTCCTTACGGTGTTCAACGAAAGTACCGATGATATCGTCGGCTTCGTATCCCTCAATTTCAAACCGTGTGATATTAACGGCATCCAGGTATTCTCTGACGATCGGGAACTGGACTACGAGATCTTCATCCGCCTTTTTGCGCGTGCCCTTGTAGGCGTCGAACATGTTGTGGCGGAAGGTCGGCTTGGAGGTATCAAAAGCCACCAGGATCTCCTCCGGATCAAATTGCGATACTGCCTTCTTGATCATATGAATAAAACCGTAAAGCGCTCCGGTGGGGATCCCCGTCGAAGTCGTCATACGGTTTCCGTGTAGGGTTGCGTAATAAGCGCGGAAAACCAAGGAGTTTCCGTCAATGAGTAAAAGGCGTGCCATAGTTATTCCTCTTCCGCGGCGGACGAGAGGTTTTCCAGCGTCGTCAGATTTTCGTACATGATCGTAAGATAATCCTTGTTCTGGTTATATTCATTCTGCGTCAAAGTGGACAGATTGGATAATTCCACCTCTTCCAGACCGCAGTCTTCCTTTACACGTTCATACAAAGCCGTCATTTCCTCGGTCATATTGGATTCTTTGACGATGTATTTCACTTCGTCGTCGTTGATTCTGGCTTCAATGACCTGTAACTGGGATTCCGTCGGTAAAGCGCCGTAACGCGATAAAATCAGCGGATAAAGACCGATGTTGTAATCTTTCTGCCAGTTTCCGAAGCTGGGCGTGACCGTCACAAGTTTGATCCCTTCCGTGCTGAGGGCGGAGTATTCGGAATCCAGACGTACCAAATCCCCTTCCAGCGAACGGAAATTCGCACTGTATACGGCCGCGTTGGTCGGATCTTTTGCGACCAGCCATTCATAAACCGTGCGAGCCATGGAAGTAAGCGCAATCGGATCCATCCAGATCCCCATGTCTTTTCCGTAGGTGTCGGTCATATTGAACAAACCGCCTTCGTACCAGTCCGATTCCAGCACGATCTTGTTGCCGGAGATTTCACCGATCGTATAACGTTTGAAATCGTAGATGGCCGCCAGTCCGGATAAATCGATGATTTCCGCGCGGGCATTCTTGATTTCGTCTTCGTAGATCGTCCAATACGGTTCCAGATCTCCGATTTTCAGGATCAGCGTTGTCTTATCCAGGGAATCTTTGTAATCCGACGCGATCGAAGAGACCTGGATCGGATTCACGCCGTCGGAAAAATCGACAATATCGATATAATTGCCGGCAATCCGTTCCAGAACGTATTGCATCGGATAGATCGTATAACCGACGCAGATCTTCTCTACGGCACAACCGCTGTTCATCATCAGAACAGCGCACATCATCATTACCGCGAGCAGTTTTTTCCAAGTTTTTCTCATAAATACACCCTTATGCCGAATATTATACCATACATTCGGAAAACATAAAAAAGAACCGAATCATCTTCGGTTCGATCGCTGCTACAGAATACCTTCCATGGTCTTTTTGAGGATCCGGGAAGACTCTTCCAGTTTGTCGCGTTCTTCTTCGTTCATGGAAATCGGCACGCGGGAAACGATTCCGTTCTGTCCGACAATCGCCGGAATCGATAACGCCACGCCGTCGATCCCATAGTCTCCTTCCAGAAGCGTCGATACCGGAAGAACGCAGTTTTCGTCGCGGACGATCGCCTGCGCGATCCGTGCGACCGACATGGCGATCCCGTAATACGTCGCTTTCTTGCGCGCAATGATTTCGTACGCGCTGTTACGGACATCCGCGGAGATTTCCTCCTTGATTTCTTCCATGTTGTCAATGCCGCGCAAAGCCGCAAAATCATCCAGCGGTACTCCCGAGACATTCGCACTGGACCACACGACAATTTCCGAATCGCCGTGTTCGCCGACAATGTACGCATGTACGCTTCGCGAGTCTACATCCAATCTGGTTCCGATCATGGATTTTAACCGTGCGGTATCCAGAACCGTTCCCGATCCGAAGACTTTGTTTCTCGGCATTCCGGACATTCTGGATGCTGCCAACGTAAGAATATCCACCGGATTAGCGACGATCACCATGACGCCGTTCGGCTTCGCTTCCTTGATTTGCGGCATGATGGATCCGAAAATCGCAATATTCTTTTTGATCAGATCCAACCGGGTTTCACCGGGTTTCTGCGCGGCCCCGGCGGTTACGACGATCAATGCCGCGTCCGTTATATCCTTATAATCTCCGGCATAGATATTCATTGGGTGCACAAACGGAACACCGTGACTGATGTCCATCGCTTCCCCTTCCGCCCGTTTCTGATCCACGTCGATCAAGACGATCTCCGAGAAAAGGCCGCTCTGCATCAGCGCAAACGCGCTGGAAGAACCGACAAATCCGCATCCGATAATGACTGCTTTTCTTTGATTCACGCAATTATTCATAAATACGCCCTCCGAAAGAATTATAACATATTACTACCTGAGTTTTTAAAACCGTGATATTCTATATATCGGTGAAAGCATGAAAAAAGGCATTTTATACAAATATACTCTGTTCATTATCGGCGCGTTTTTTCTGGGCGTAGGCATCGGCATTTCCGATGCGGCGAACCTCGGCGTCGATCCGATGAGCGTGATGATCCTGGGCGCGAGCCGTCATCTGCCGATCACTTTCGGCATGACCAATTTTGTAT
>CACZNO010000153.1 GCA_902782505.1 uncultured Erysipelotrichaceae bacterium
GGAAGCGTCGTTCAAAAGATTCGCAGCCCGTTCAAACGGACGGCAAAGCTGATCGTAGGTCAATTCGAACTGTCCGATATACTCGGCCAGCACATAATCCCGCCGCGTAAATACTTTTTGATTATAGGCGTTCACAAAGGACGGAACATCCTGATTCCGGATCAGTTCCAATAACGCCAGAAACCTTCCCGCTTCCGCATTCGGACGGCGCACCGTAACCATATACGGGATCTTA
Organism: uncultured Erysipelotrichaceae bacterium; assembly: GCA_902782505.1. Classification (GTDB taxonomy): domain Bacteria; phylum Bacillota_I; class Bacilli_A; order Erysipelotrichales; family Erysipelotrichaceae; genus RUG11872. The sequence goes on from CACZNO010000153.1 coordinate 236, forward strand.
TAGTATTCAAAGACTCTGCGGATTACGGGGATATAGTTTTCCTTATCGTTCACCAGAAGCGCGTAATCCTGTAAATCAAATCCGGGCTTGTCTTTTTGCCGGATCAGATACTGCGCGGCGCCGATGACCTCACGGACGTTGTTGTTGGCGGTGCGGCAGGTGAAAACCGTGTTCTTTTTCTCCCGCGGAAAAACGATGCGGGCTCCCTTTTGCACGAGTGTTTCGATTTCCCGCGCGTCGGCATGATCCGGATAAAAACAATCAAACACCGTAACGTTTGAAGCGTCTTGGATCTGCCGGAAGGATGCCGCCGTCTGACTTTCACAAAGGTTCTGTCCCAGAAGATACTGCAGGATTTCCTTTTTATCCGCGTCCGTATCCGGCAGATCTTCCGCCTTGATACCATAGCGCGCAAGAAGATTGGCAAAGTCATAGAAATACTGAAAGAAAACGGGAAACTTCAGCTGATCGCGGTAAAGGTTTTCTTTACGGATATGATTGCGCACGGACGCGAACAACCGCGCTCTTTCTTCGTTTTTGTTCAGTTCCCGGTATACCAGCGAACTCTTGTAGGATCCTAAGGACAGTAATTCCGTGCCGAAAAGAAGACTCTGTTTCCCCAACAGACTCTTCATTACGTCGTTTCTGGCATATCCCGGTACGATGAGTGTTTGTTTCGGCATAGATGAATCCTGTCCCTGTACTAATCTTATTATAATACCCTGTACATAAAAGATTCCCGCTATTTTTCTCGCATCCATTCCGCGAATTCCGGATGTTGGTGAACCGTATGCCCCAGAATAATGAACGGAATATTCTTCACTTCGTGCGCGGATCCGGTCTGCGTCTGATAGCGCTTCTGTCCTTCCCGCAAAATAAGAACCTCTGCAGCGGGGAATATTTCCGCCAGCCGGTTCATATACCAAAAAAATTCTTCTGCGTTTTCTCCGAAGGAAAAGACCTGTACGCCGGAAGAAACGATCTCGTTATTTCCTTCGTACACTTTGACGCCGCGCAGAATATCTGAGCGCGGATCCAGGCACCGCAGCATCCGGATCAATTCGTATTCTTTCCCGGGGGATACCTTGAACACTGCGGAATCCATGCGCGTTTCTCCCTTCATCCTGCACGCTCATTCTATCCGCGGAAACAGCCGAAGTAAACTAAACCGGCGATGAAAAAAAGAGAAGTTTCCTTCTCTTTTGTGTTTATTCCACCGTGATTCTTCCCTGCGGTTTTTCATACGTATCCGGGAATTCCGGCATCTGTTTGACCCATTTGATCAAAACATCCAGATCAATCGGTTCTTCTCCGGGAACTTTTTCCGCTCCCTTGAACGCGGTATTGCCGTCACCGTTTTCGAACAAGAGATAATCGATCGACGCAACAGTATACATCTTTTCCGGATCGATCGGTTCGTACCGGCCGTTTTGCATGACGTACACATCCTTGACCCGGCGGGGTCCTTCCGTACCGATAAACATACCGTTCTTGTCCGTGAGAACCGGCGTAGGAACCGATGTGTCGATCGTATATTTCAGCCCGGATACCTGCAGGAATCCGCCGAATTCTCCGGCAGAATTGCCGTCAAACTCCGCGATGCCCTCGGTTTTGCTGGCGCCGAATTCCAGCGCGTCCAGAATCTGTTGTCCCTTGCAGCGCACTACGGAAAGCGTATTGAAGAACGGGAATACATTCAGCAAGTCCCCGTAACGGATTTCTCCCTTCGCGATCGTATGACGGATTCCTCCGCCGATCAGGATGCCGATATCCGCCTTCATTTCCTGCCGGACGATATCTGTCAGGAAATCGCCCAGATTGGTTTCCCGGCTGCGGACAATACGGACGCCGTTTTCATTTTCAATCGTCAGAGGGAACGACGCGTCACCGACTTTCTGCGAAAGGATTGCGGCCATTTCGTTCTGTACCTTGCCCATTGCCGCCTTGACGCCTTCGTCTTCCCGCGCGTATTCCGAGAACAGCATCGTGGAAATCGTTCCGTCTTTCTCGATAATCAATTCCCCCGCGTTCTGCATTTTTGTGCCGACCGAAGTCAGGATCACGTCTTTACCTTCCGCATTGGGATACGGATCGCCGATAATCACCGAATGGGAATGTCCGTCGATTACGACATCGATACCGGTCGTACGGGAAATCAGGGAAACGGAATCAAACGGCGCTTCCTCGTTCGTAGAGCCTAAATGCGTTAACGCGATGACGTAATCCGCGCCTTTCGAACGGGCTTCGTCTACCGTTTTCTGTACCTTCTCCGCCAGTTCCTTACCCTGGTCTGCGCTGTAGAAATCGTATACCAGGTTATCGTTTTCCATGAAGAAGGTAGGAGTGGACGAGACGATGCTGAAAGGCGTAATAACACCGATGAACGCCACTTTCCGTCCGCCGAATTCTTCGATTACATATTCCGGTATATCCTTGAAGATGCTTTCTTTACTGCCGGTGTATTTCACATTGCAGGCTACATAACGGAATTTGGAAAGTCCCATCAGTTCCTTCAGACGGTCCATGCCGTAGTCA